>NZ_LJCS01000001.1:0-232455 GCF_001280945.1 Photorhabdus heterorhabditis
GTGACCGGCTGCACCTATAACGGTCTGAATCGCCCGCCGCTGGATTTACCTGCCGAAAAAACCCGCACCACCTTTAAGACCCGGACCCACAAAGGAAAAGGCTTTAATGAATTGCGGTTTGAGGATGAAAAAGATCGGGAAGAAATATTTATTCATGCTCAGAAAAACATGAAGACTCAAATCTTAAATGACGAAACAATCAATATTGAACATGACCGAATCCACCATATTAAGCACGATGCTCATTTACGTGTTGATAATGAATATCGCGTTCTGGCTAATAATGACATATCCGTTTCGTCCAGAAAAAAATTGCATGTCAAGGCCGATGATGCACTCTTCATGCTGGGGGAAAATGAAATTCACCTGAGTTCAGGAACTACCTTAGTTATTGATGCTGGTAGTGAATTAACTCTCCAAGCGGCGGGACATTTTATCAAAATTGATGCTGGTGGCATCACCAGTAGCTCAGGAATTAATTTCGGTAGTGGAACACCGGGTATAGGTTCTGGTTGGGGAGGGAAATTGCCCGATATGTTACAAAAAGAGATGAAGCAGGCGAATGTAGATATTCCGGCACAAATACCGAAAATACCCAATAAGGGGCTGTGCATCAGTTGTTTGCTGAAAGCAGAAATGGAAGGAGCAACAATGGTTATCAGAGGACAATCATGATATTAGAATTAAATGAAAAATTAATGAACTATCAGAAAGAGCACCCTGAAACTCGGCTGTATGCTCTGGTAAATGGCTTGCAATATGAGTACTACTTTCAGGCAGAAATTAAATATATTGCCGGGGTAAATAATCCTTTATTCAGGTACTACCCTGATTCAAAAATTGCGTTTGCTGGCCCTTGGTTATTTGATATGGAATATGGACATCATTGGCATAATAAATTGTCAGAGTTAGAAGATATCTATCCTTCTGTATCGTGGATATTGACACCTTTATCATTAGATCAATTGACCCGACATCTATTGCCTTATTTAAATATCCAGTTGCCGACAAAACAGACGGCGCTTTTCCGTTTTTATGATCCTCGTGTTTTACATCGAATTCAGGAAATTTTCAATGATGAGCAGTTGGTAGAATTTACTCGCGGAATGACCAAATGGCTTTATCAGCATAATTCGATCTATTATTCGGTGTCGGGAGCAATGTTATGATTAAACTGACTCAGGGACAATTCGATAAAATTATTGAGTTAGAAAAACAAGAATTTGTTGAAAAAGTGGAAAAAGAGATCTTGGCTGAATACGCAAATTTAATCCCTTGTAATTCTCATCTCAGTAAACGATTAAAAGGGGCTTACGATTATTTATTAGCATTAAACTTTCAGGAAAAAAATACTATCCAATCTTATTTATATCTGGTGGCCTTTAATCCCGACTTTCAGAATGCTTCACCAATCAAGGATGTATTTGAATCTTCCGGTCAGAATCCAGAACAACAGTTTAAAGATTTCCTTCGTATTGCAAAAAATAGGATGAACAGGAGACATTGATATGCCAATACCCTTACTGGCCCCGGTTGCTGTAGGTGCTGCTGAATACGTTATTACTGCCTGCACCGGAGTATTAATTGCGGTTGGTGTGATGGAAGCAGGAAAAAAGAGTTCAGTAGAAGAAGATGACAACATTATTCGGCATCAGAAAGCGGATTTTGTAATAAACCCTGAAATCACGGATCAAGATCGCAATATCGTCTGGAGCGCAGAAGCCCACGCCGATTTTTGGGAAGATGATGATTTGGATGATGGTCCGGTTGATACCTCTGCGGTTCAAACCCAAACAGCGGCCAAAACGGAAGAATGTGAAAGTACGGAAAAGCAGAAAGCGTGCGAAGAATGTCTGGCTATTCCGGTGACAAGTGAAAAATATCGCAAGGTCAATCGCTGGAGCGCCATTACTATTAACTACCAGCGATTTATTGCCAAAACCCGGTATGACCCGGTGGCACAAATAATTCAGGAGTTTCAGTGTCTGAAAGTGACGTTTGATGGCTGGCAGCCGATGTACTGTCGCTTTTTGGAGGCCAAAGCACGGTATGATCAATTTTTTAAAGATAAAGAACCTAAAAGTTGGTGGAAAGGTGTTTTCTCCGCAGAAAAGCAAGCAGAGAGGCATCAAAAAGTCTGCGATGCATTAGAGAGTACCCCTCATGTGGAATGGCATTTTTTACAACCTATAAGCGCTGAGTATTTTAAGGTAATGTTTAGTAAACATAAGAATATTAATGTTTATTATACCCCCTGTGACAGTTTAATTTAATCCGAGGTCAACATGACAATAATCCGTTTAAAAATAAATGCATATTATGAGCAGCAAGAAACAATTACCGTCAACACAGCGCTTATGGACCTGTTTCAGATCACACAACAAATCAATATCTTTTTCAATAGGAAGAAAACTTGGTATTTAACTGGTTACTCTCGAAAGCAGGCACTGCAACACGTCGTATTCGACGAACAAGGACCAACCGGCATCGCCATTAAAAACTTTGAAAAAGACTATAAGAAAGATTTCCCATCACTTATTACTGGAATATGGGATGGTGAAAAGGATGAATTATCCTGTAGCATTAGTTATAAAAAAATGTCAAGTGTCCGCTCTAACTGGGTTTGGTTGATCTTAAGTTTAAGAATTGATAGTACTCAACTCGATACTTCCCGATTAATTGACCTTGTGAAATATTTAGTGACCAGCCGTGACTTCCCTTATATTCAAGTTGAAACTAACGGTTATACATTATCTCAACATAATGTTTTCCCTGACCGTCTCAGTGTCGGCTGGATGCTTTATCAGCCTAAAATAATTGATCAATCCTGTCTTCCTATGGCAGAAGAAATACTTCCCGTTTATCAAAACGATCAGCAAATTGGCACATTAATCATCACCCAAAAAGGGATTTTTGATGGTGAAAATCAGGATGATATTGATAAATCCAATGATGTTGAAATTCAGTTGCTCAATCTGGGATTGCTGCCATTAATTACTGAGATTTAAAGGCAACGATATTATTTTCTAATGGTAAAACAATGGAGAACTTTAATGTCAAAGGCTGTTATCCTGCTGGGTGATACAACAGATCATAGCGGTAAAGTCATTACCGCCATTGACCAATATACTTACAACGGTATTTCCATTGCAGGTAAAGGGGATCAGGTCGAATGCCCCCAATGCAAAGGAGTTTTTCCTATTATTGAAGGTGCTGATTCCCTGCAATATCAGGGAAAATCCATTGCACTTGAAGGAATGCAAACAGCATGCGGGGCAAGATTAATTGCCCGTCAGCATAAATTCACACTTGTCAGTTAATGAGAGTTTTATTCGCAACATTTAAGCCTCTGGTTTAAATATTCATATTGCAAAAAATAAGATAAATAGGAGAAGTTAATATGCCTATACCCAATAGATTTCAAATTGCAGCGCGGCGGCAAGTGAGCGCATCCCCAGGAGCATAGATAACTCTGTGACTGGGGTAAGTGAAAAATATCGCAAGGTCAATCGCTGGAGCGCCATTACTATTAACTATCAACGATTTATTGCCAAAACCCGGTATGACCCGGTGGCACAAATAATTCAGGAGTTTCAGTGTCTGAAAGTGACGTTTGGTGGCTGGCAGCCTAAGCGTTATTTATTTCTGGAGGCTAAGGCGCGGTATGACCAGTTTTTTGATATTGCACTCTGCAATATTTAATGAAGATAAACCGGAAAGAAAATTGATTGCAGGCGGGATTATCCCACCTGCACACTGCAATAAAGTTACAGAGCCAGGAAGAATCCGGCAATGGTTGCACTCATCAGGTTAGATAATGTACCCGCTATAACAGCTTTGATCCCCAGACGAGCAACATCCCCACGACGACTTGGAGCCATACCGCCCAAACCACCCAACAGAATAGCGACGGAAGAAAGGTTAGCAAAACCACACAGCGCAAAGGAGATGATTGCTTTGGTGTGTTCTGACAGAACCTGCAAACCCGCTGCCGCAACCACATCATCTGGTTTCAAATAAGCGCCAAAGTTCATAAAGGCAACGAATTCATTCACAACCAGTTTTTGACCAATGAAAGAACCCGCCACTATGGCTTCATTCCACGGAACACCAATCAAATAAGCAATTGGCGCACAAATCCAGCCCAGCACCAATTCAAGGGAAAGTTGTGGGTAATTCCACCACCCACCAATGCCACCAAGAATACCGTTTACCAATGCAATCAAGGCAACAAACGCCAATAACATTGCACCTACGTTTAATGCTAATTGCATACCAACAACGGCACCAGAAGCAGCGGCATCAATAATGTTAGCAGGGCGGTCCTCTTCCGCAACCAGTGACATTGCATCAACAGTATCGTGGGTTTTTTCGGTTTCAGGCACCATAAGTTTAGCGAACAACAGACCACCTGGCGCCGCCATAAAGGACGCAGCAATCAAATAATCTAAAGATACACCCATTGATGCATAGCCAGCCAGTACCGAACCTGCAACGGATGCTAGGCCACCACTCATAATCGCAAATAGCTCAGACTGGGTCATCGTCGCAATATAAGGACGAACAACCATCGGTGCCTCAGTTTGGCCCACGAAAATATTAGCTGTCGCAGATAAAGATTCTGTACGCGAAGTTCCGAGAATTTTTTGCAGGCCACCGCCCAATATTTTAATAATGAGCTGCATGACACCAATGTAGTACAGAACAGCAATCAGTGAAGAGAAGAAAACAATAATAGGCAGTACGCGCAAGGCGAAAACAAAACCACCGCTGCCAAACAGCTCAAACATTTTGGGGGAAACTAATCCGCCAAAAATAAAATCCATCCCTTTCTGACCATACTGAATAACATTAGAAACCCCCTCAGACATACCCATTAATACTTTCTTACCCACGGGAACGTAAAGTACAAAAGCGCCGATAGTGACCTGAATCAAAAAGGCACCAAGGACAGTACGGAGTTTAATAGCACGATAGTTACTGGAAAAAAGTACTGCGATCAAGATCAGCACTACCATCCCGACCAGGCTCATAAAGAGTTGCATTGGAAGAATCCCTGTTCACTTAATAATAAATTAAATATGTCAGTTGAATGTAAATCGTTCACTGACGCTGAGTCGGCGCTGATTATACTCAGTCATAGGAATGAACAAGCTATCTACATCACAAATACCTACTGAAAAAAGCAATAAAAAAACCAAAAATGTGATGCAAATCACACAATATTGTATAAATAATCTACAGCAAGATAATCTGACCGGCGGGATAACAAATTAATAGATGAATATAATATAAGCGAAGCTAAAGTTTGGTGGTAATTATCCACCGACAACAGCTCTACCGTATCATGTTCACACCATACAGATAAGCAAATAAAGCAATATTTCAAAGACAAATTTAAGGAAACAAACCCAAACCTAAATCACTGAATCAACCCTTTATGGAAAATAATATTTTATTTTGACCGGGTGAGTATTTTCCAATTGGTATTAGCATTTTACTTTGGCGAGAAATATGACTACTATAACAACTGGCCACCATTTTGAAAAAATGCACTTATTAATCGAATCCACTCTGTACAAAAATAACCGTATTAATAATGCCTAATCCCTGATTAAGCCAAAATTCAATTATCTTTCCACTCCTTCTAGCTATATAAAAATCAGGATAAAAATAAACTATCACAAGCATTAAATACTATACCCAATAGATTTCAATTTGCAGCGCGGCGGTAAGTGAACGCAGCCAACAAAGAGGCAACTTGAAAGATAACAGGTATATTGACGCTATTTCAGGAGATACTCACTAATATTTTTCTAAGGTAATCCCACAGGCGCTAACCAAAATAATTCATCTCCAAGGTTTCCACGGGTAGCGCCACTTTTTCATACAAAATATTACCAATATTATAACCTTGAAGCCTTGAATCTTAATCCATCATCGATTTATCCAGTTTCAGTTAACGGCATCTTTGCCAATAGTAGTTAAAATCACGCTGTAAATCATATAACTAATCCAAATAACTCAATGCTGTTATGATAAAGCTGGGCGGCGATTTCATCAGGAGATTCACGGCGAAGCTCACATAACGAAGCAAAAACCCCGGTAATTCTTTCCGGTCGGTTAGGCTCTCCCTGAAACCCGAAAAGCGGCATATCCGGTGCGTCTGTTTCCAGCACAAGAAAAGTTAAAGGAAGTTCAGCCACTGCGCGACGGGTTTTCTGCGCTCTTTCATAAGTCATGGTTCCCCCTACCCCAATGTAATATCCCAAACGGATAAAAGCCTCCGCCTGAGATAAACTCCCGGCAAATCCGTGTACAACTCCAGTACGAGGAAGGTTGATTCTTCTCAAGATCGCCGCCAGTTGATCGTGGCTTTTTCTGGAATGGAGCATAACGGGTAATTCATACTGTTTTGCTAACCGCAATTGGGCACACAGTAATTCTTCCTGCTTTGCAAACTGGGGTTCAGCCATATAAAGATCGAGGCCAATCTCTCCGACAGCTACCAGCTTTTCATGTTTCTGTTTCAGTAATCGTTCCAGATCTGCCAGATGCGATTCCTGATGTTCATTGATATAAAGAGGATGCAAGCCTAGTCCTGCATAGACCTCTGGATAAGAACAAGCCAGTTTAAACACCCGTTGCAAATTGTGCCCACTGACAGCGGGCACAATAATTTTTTCCACACCAACCTGCGCCGCCCGTTGTAAACTCTGCTGCTCATCATCACGAAATGGAGGGAAATCAAAATGGCAGTGGGTATCAATAAACATGAAACTATCCGTTATTAATCTGTTCTGATGACTCTGTTAACGTAGCTGATGACCTAGCCGAATCTCTATTTTTTACATTCTGGCACAAGAAGTTACGGTTAAAATTGTAATTTTTACGCTCAGCAATACCGAATTCATTATCAACAAACAAGTGACCGACTGTTGCCAGGAAATAGCGACCACTACGGCGCCCAAGATGATAATCCTTATTTAACGCTGCCAAACGGCTGCCTAATGCACTAGCCATTAATGGAGCCGGTGGGTAGATTTCAAAAATCTGTACATCATCAGGTGGGTTCTCAATAAATTTTTGAGTACGGTAGTAGCTTTTCGCATGTTGTTGTAGCATTCGCACCATCTTTTGCAGGCTGCTATCTCCCAACCAATGCTCCATGCGTTTCATCCAATCAGGCGTGTAATAGAGCTGTGAAGGAACCGTACGGATCACCACTATGGTATCAGCTCCTCGGCGATAAGCTTCTTCCACTGGAATCGCATCACTGATACCTCCGTCATAATAAACAACACCGTCGATAGTGACACCATTGCGATAAAATCCTGGAATTGCACTTGATGCTTTAATCACTTCCAGCCAATTTTTCTCATCAGGATGGAAATAGGTAGGTTCAAAATTATCTGAACGACACGCGCACATATAAAATTCGCACCCAGCATCAAATTTGCGTAAAGCTGCCGAAATATCCAATGGAAGTTCGCTAGACACAGTGTCTACAAACCAGTCTAAATCAATTAAATGACCACCACGAACGAAACGCAGAGGATTAAAGAAAATAGGATTTGTTGTATAGCGACTGATAGCCCGCCGGGCATATCCACGTTGTCCACAAATATAAGCTGAAAGGTTCTGAGCACCTGCCGAAGTACCCAGTAATAGATCAAACGGGTTAAATTCAACACGCATAAATTCATCCAGCACACCGGCTGTAAAAATACCGCGTTGCCCTCCACCTTCACAAACAAGCGCAATTTTTCCAGATTTAATATGCGACTCATATTTATGGGATAATAGATCAATATTTCCCAAAGTTATCGGTATACGTTTCCCCACACAGCCCCCAAGAAAATACATGACGGATAGAGCATAACTTGGGGAGTTATTATCCGTCATTATATTATGGTGCTAAGTAGTCAATATTTTGATAAAAAGGCCCCTGGTGAGGGCGCATATCTGGTTAGTACAACTAAAATTTGTTGGATGGGAAACAACCACCCTAGACAAAGAAATATACCTGTTATCTTTCAAGTTGCCTCTTTGTTGGCGGCACTCACTCCGGTCACAGAGTTATCTATGCTCCCGAGGATTCGCTCTCTTGCCGTCGCGATCCATCTTGAAATCTATACCCGTCATCTTTCAAGTTGCTTCTTTGTTGGCTGCACTCACTCACCCCGGTCACAGAGTTATCTATGCTCCCGGGGATTCGCTCCCTTGCCGCCGCGATGCATCTTGAAATCCATAGGGTATATATTGTAATAATTAAATCAATTCCATTTGCAACTATAGAATTCTAATTTATCAAAAATAAATTCCTAATTAAACATTACCTATAAAATATTAAATTAAACTCATTTCTTTGACAGATATCAATAACGTTTGCTACTATTTTTAATGTTCAAAAAAATATCTACTTTCTCCCACTCATCACTCTTTATACCCTTCATCCTTCAAGTTGCTGCTTGTTGGCTGTGTTCACTTACCCCAGTCACAGAGTTATCTATGCTCCTGGGGATGCGTTCTCTTGCCACCGCGCTGCAAATTGAAATCTATTGGGTATACATTAAATCAACCAAAAATTGCATTAAACCAGCTGCCAACTTTCATGACGATAAAATCCCAGATACGACTGAAAAAACCGCCTTCTTCAACCGTTTCTTTAACAACCAATGGGCGCTGTTCAATAACTTTATCCCCTAATTGAAAATTAATCACACCCACAACCTGATTTTTAGCCAAAGGTGCTTCTAATAGCGTCTGATTCAACGTGTAACTGGCCTTCAGGTTTTTCAGTTGACCGCGGGGAATAGTGATTGCCGCATCTTTTTCCACCCCAAGAGCAACATCTGAACGATCACCATACCAGACCTTTTCTGAAACAAATGGCTCACTGACTTTAATTGGTGTCACTGTTTCATAAAAACGGAATCCCCATGAAAGTAACTTTTCGCTCTCTGCAAAACGAACCCGATCACTTGGTGCCCCCAGTACAACAGAAATCAGCCTCATTGGTCCCTCCGTCGCTGAAGCAACCAGATTATGACCCGCACCACGGGTATATCCTGTTTTCACACCATCCACATTCATATTTTTATTCCATAGCAATCGATTACGATTAGGCTGTTGGATGTTATTAAAAGTGAACGCTTTCTCTTTATGAAGGACATACTCGTCAGGAACATCACGGATCATTGCCTGGCTTAATACCGCCATATCACGAGCAGTACTGAATTGCCCTTCAGCATCCAATCCATGAACGGTTTGAAAATGGGTATTAGTCAATCCAAGTGCTTTTGCATAATTATTCATCAGACTGACAAACACATCCTGACTACCTGCCACATAATCAGCTAAAGCAATACTGGCGTCATTACCCGACTGAATAACAATGCCACGATTCAGGTCGATCACTTTTACCCGATCACCAGGCTTGAGAAACATCAGAGAAGAACCTTTCAATACCGGATTACCCGTTGCCCAAGCATCCTTTCCCACAATAACCACGTCTTCTAGCGTGATTTTTCCTGCTTTTATCGCCTGACCAACCACATAACTGGTCATAATTTTTGTCAGACTCGCTGGATCAAGCCGTTCATCAGGATGATGAGAAGCCAGGATTTTACCGCTGTCATAATCCATCAGCACATAAGCTTTAGCATCCACCGAAGGAACAACCGGTTCATCCGACGCATAAGCGTGAGTATTTGTTACTAATATTACTGTCAGCACAGCAGTAACACATTTCATCGTCATAGCCAGATTTCTCTTCATTAAATGTTCCCCCTCTTACTTGCAAGAAAAATATCAAATTTCTACTAATATATGATGTTGTACGATAAGAAACCAATGTAACGATGTAAAGATTGTGCTAATCATTAGTTTTAATTTAAGCTGATTGATAAGAAAGGAATGACAGATAGCAATAAATGATTTCCTAATATTCCAATTCAAGGAGAAACCAATGCTAACCGTTTGGGGCCGTAAAAACTCTTCTAATGTAAAAAAAGTACTTTGGTGCCTGAAAGAACTTAATGTGCCGTATAACCAGATAGATATTGGCGGTAAATTTGGCAAACTGGATGATCCGCAATATCTGAAAATGAACCCGAATAAACAGATTCCCTGTTTACAAGAAGGTGATTTTATCTTGTGGGAATCTAACGCGATTGTCCGTTATCTTGCAGCAAAATTCGGTGAAAATGTTCTCTATCCGCAAAACTTACAAGAGAGAGCAAATGCGGAAAAATGGATGGATTGGTGCGGTTCACATTTATTTCCTCACATCAGACAGCTAATGATAGGTATTATTCGCACACCTGAAGCAGAACGGGATCAAAAGCAAATAGAACAAACAATGACTGAAATTGAAAAACTGATGGAAATAGCAGATAACGCCTTAACAGAACAAGAATACTTTTCCGGCGATAAATTTGGTATGGCAGATATTGCATTAGGACCCATGATCTACCCTTGGCTTAATGTCCATATCAAACGTCCATCTTTGCCAAATATTGAACGCTGGTATCATCTGATGACAGAAAGACCAGCGTTCAGAGAAATTGTCATGATTGAATTAACTTAATAAAAATCAACTCATTGGCATCCATCCAGGGTCTGGATATTGATATTTAAATCCTAACTCCTTACAAATACGACTACCATCAACAATCTTACTCTCCACCTGAGTTTTTTCTCTGACAAATTCAGGTGGAATTAAATCAAGCTGACCACTGACTTTAGGATAAAATTCCGCTTTGGTTGGATGAACAGGCGCACATAAATTATAAATATGACCACCTTTGGACCTTTGAAGTAACAAATTAATGGCTGAAATAACATCATCCTGATGAACCAGATTTACCGGCTGAGCACCACCTTTTACTTCTTTCTTCCCCGCCAAAAAACGCCCGGCATGACGGCCACTGCCCACCAGCCCCGCCAAACGCAGAATATCAACGGAAATATTTGGTAATTTATGCAACCAGTTTTCCAATTCAACCAATGCCTGAGCTGATGGTGTTTCAGGGCGAAAAGGAGCATCTTCATTGAGTTTACCGGCCATAACCCCATAAACAGAAGTGGAACTGGTGAAAATAATCCTCGGCACCGAGTATGACAGGGCAGTATCAACCACTAACTGAACCGCCTTGACATAGTTATAACTGCCACCTGCGGTACGACTTGCCGGTAAAGTAATAATCAACACATCGGCTGTCATCAGTTGTCCCAAGTCATCAGAAGCACAGTTAATCTGAGGTTCCAGTTGTAACAGATAACATTCAATGCCGCACATACGTGCTGCTTCTACGCCATCTGGCGTTGTTTTACTACCAACAACCTGCATACCGCTATAGCTCAATGATTTGGCTAATGGCATCCCCAACCAACCCAGACCGATAATGGAAACTTTTTTCATCACCACGCCTTCTATGTCTGATATTGCGTTGATTATGCAAACAATCTGAACATTAAGCTACTGTTATTATTGACCCTGTATTTTTCCTATGGAAAACGATATCTCAAGTAAAAACAAGATATTATTAAAATATAAATTTCTTTTTAAAAATAGGTTGCTTTTAACCTGCCAAATCGTATAGGTTGAATAGCAAGCAAAAAATTGAACCACTGCTGGTCAACCACAAAACAATCGGCAGCAAGCAGTCACTAATAGAAATATACCCAATAGATTTCAATTTGCAGCGCGGCGGCAAGAGAACGCATCCCCAGGAGCATAGATAACGATGTGACTGGGGTAAGTGAACGCAGCCAACAAAGCAACAGCTTGAAAGATGAAGGGTATATATAGAAAAAGAGAAGCCATTATGATCCGTATTCAGTTCAACCATCATCACCATCATCCTGATTAGTCTTTCAGGCTGTTGTGTACTGGAAGACGTTTAGCGGGTCTTCCGGTGGCATGAATGCGATACAAAACCCTCGGAAGAATTCTTCCGAGGGTTTTTTTATGTTTCCAATTTTCAATGGGGATAAAAATGTTAGATAAATCACGTTTACGTATAGCAATGCAAAAATCTGGCCGGTTGAGTGAAGATTCCCGCGAGTTGTTATCTCGCTGTGGTATTAAAATCAATCTGCAACAACAACGCCTGATTGCATTCTCAGAAAATATGCCTATCGATATCCTACGGGTACGTGATGACGACATTCCGGGGCTGGTTATGGATGGCGTCGTTGATCTGGGCATTATTGGTGAAAACGTACTGGAAGAAGAGTTATTAAATCGTCGTGCCCAGGGAGAAGATCCACAATATTTCACTTTACGCCGTCTCGATTTCGGCACTTGTCGTCTTTCACTGGCGACTCCACTGGGTTACAACTATACCGATGTCGAATGCCTACAAGACACCCGTATCGCCACCTCTTATCCTCACCTGCTAAAACGTTACCTCGACCAGAAAAAAATCCGCTTTAAATCCTGTCTGCTAAATGGCTCAGTCGAAGTTGCACCTCGTGCCGGATTAGCAGATGCCATCTGTGATCTCGTTTCAACGGGTGCAACACTGGAAGCAAATGGTCTGAGGGAAGTGGAAGTTATCTACCGTTCAAAAGCCTGTCTTATTCAACGTGACGGTGAAATGCCAGCCGAGAAACAGCAATTGATCGATAAACTGATGACTCGCATTCAAGGGGTAATTCAGGCCCGTGAATCTAAATACATTATGTTGCACGCCCCCAGTGAGAAACTCGAAGAAATCATTTCTCTGCTACCCGGGGCAGAGCATCCAACTATTCTTCCTCTGGCTGGTGATCAAAACCGTATTGCCATGCACATGGTGAGCAGTGAAACGCTATTTTGGGAAACCATGGAGAAACTTAAATCTCTTGGCGCAAGTTCTATTTTGGTTTTGCCAATTGAAAAAATGATGGAGTAAACAAAGATGATGACATGCTTCAAGCCCCTAGTTCGTTGGCAAGAATATAATGGTAAACAGCAACAAGCTTTACTGACACGTCCTGCTGTTGGCGCTTGCGAAGAAATTTCCCACACAGTGGAACAGATTCTGGATGCGGTCAAAGAACGGGGCGATCACACCCTGCGCGAACTTAGTCTACGTTTCGACAAAACCGTCATTGAAAATATCCGTATTTCGCCGGAAGAAATAACTGCCGCAGATAACCGCCTCAATAAAAATATTAAACAGGCAATGCAGCAAGCAATGAATAATATCCGCATCTTCCACGAAGCTCAAAAACCTGTAAAGATTGAAGTAGAAACTCAACCAGGGGTCCGTTGCCAGCAAGTAACACGGCCTATCGATTCTGTCGGGTTGTATATCCCTGGCGGTTCAGCGCCATTACCCTCTACAGTTTTGATGCTTGGAACACCTGCCAAAATAGCAGGCTGCCGTAAAGTTGTGCTTTGTTCTCCACCTCCTATTGCAGATGAAATTCTCTATGCTGCCAAATTATGTGGGATTACAGAAATATTCCAGATTGGCGGTGCTCAAGCCATTGCAGCTATGGCGTTCGGAACAGAATCCGTCCCTAAAATAGACAAAATTTTTGGCCCAGGTAATGCTTATGTCACTGAAGCTAAGAGGCAAATTAGCCAACGAATAGATGGCGCCGCCATTGATATGCCCGCAGGCCCGTCGGAAGTGCTTATTATTGCTGATAAGGATGCAAACCCAGTATTTACTGCCGCCGATTTACTTTCACAAGCAGAACATGGCCCAGATTCACAAGTCATATTGGTAACTCCTGACGAAAAGCTAGCCAAAGAAGTTGTAAAGGAAATCGAGAAACAACTGTCCCAACTTTCCCGCAATCTGATAGCGGCTAAGGCGCTAGAACATAGCCGCATTATCGTGACAGAAAGCCTGCAACAGTGTGTAGAAATCAGCAACTGCTATGGCCCTGAGCACCTGATTATCCAAACTCGTCAGCCAGAACAATGGGTTGAAAAAATCACCAATGCGGGGTCTATTTTCCTCGGTGACTGGTCGCCGGAATCTGCGGGAGATTACGCTTCAGGAACCAACCACGTCCTGCCAACCTATGGCTACACCTCAACTTATTCCAGCCTTGGTCTGGCTGATTTCCTGAAACGTATGACTATTCAGCAACTGACTCCGCAAGGATTATTAAACCTATCTCAGACCATTGAAACACTGGCGCAGGCAGAACAACTAACCGCTCACAAAAACGCAGTAACTTTACGCGTAGCAGCACTAAATATTGCAGATAAGGAGTGAACATGGATAACATTTTTGATGTCAATCTGTTAGCACGGGAAAATGTGCGCAAATTAATACCTTATATGTCCGCCCGTCGCCTCGGAGGCAACGGGGATGTCTGGTTGAATGCCAATGAATACCCACTGGCACCTGATTTCCAGTTCACTGAGCAGACACTAAACCGCTATCCTGACTGTCAGCCGGTATCCGTCATTCGCCGTTATGCTGCCTATGCTGGTTTACAACCTGAGCAAGTACTTGCCTGTCGTGGTGCCGATGAATCCATTGAACTCCTGATCCGCGTATTTTGTGAACCTGGGCAAGATGCTGTTCTGTTCTGCCCTCCGACTTATGGCATGTACAGTGTCAGCGCTGAAGCTTTTGGTGTCGAACAAAAGAAAATTGCCACTCAGGAAAATTGGCAACTGGATATCAAAGAAATTGAAAATAACCTCGACCAAGTAAAACTGCTCTACATTTGTAGCCCTAATAACCCAACAGGGAATCCCATTAATTCCACTTCACTGCGCAAAATTCTGGAACTGACCACCAACCGCGCAATCGTCGCGATTGATGAAGCATATATTGAATTCTGCCCGGAAAATAGTATCGCAGGCTGGCTAAAAAACTATCCGAATTTAGTTATTTTGCGAACCCTCTCGAAAGCTTTTGCTTTAGCTGGTTTGCGCTGTGGATTTACTCTCGCCTCTGTGGATATTATCGCCCTGTTATTGAAAGTCATTGCGCCTTACCCGCTTTCTACTCCCGTTGCGAATATTGCAGCACAAGCACTGACAGCAGAAGGTATCGCCGTTATGCAAAAACGGGTTGTTGAAATAAAGGAGAACCGCGACTATTTGCAGTATGCCCTGAATAAATTAGCAATCGTTGAAAAGGTATTTTCCAGTGAAACCAACTACATACTAGTGAAATTCTATGATGCTGAAATAGTTTTCAGAACATTATGGCATCAGGGGATTATCCTGCGCGACCAGCGCAAACAGTCCGGTTTGGATGGTTGCCTGCGGATCACTATAGGCACTCGTGAAGAGTGTGAACAGGTGGTTGAAGCCATTAGCGCCCTTTCCACTAAAAACAAACAACCAAAGGAAATAGAAAGCTGATGAACCAGAAACTACTTTTTATTGACCGAGATGGCACGCTGATTACTGAACCACCAGCAGACTTTCAAGTTGATCGCTTGGACAAACTAGCACTGGAAACTAACGTTATTCCCGCATTGCTTGCCCTGCAAAAATCAGGTTTCAAACTGATTATGATCACCAATCAGGATGGGCTGGGTACAGAAAATTTTCCATTAGCGGAGTTTGAACCGCCACACAACCTGATGATGCAAATTTTTCACTCTCAGGGGATCAATTTCGATGAAGTTTTAATCTGTCCTCACAAACCCGCAGACAACTGCAATTGTCGTAAGCCAAAAACAAAACTGGTGGAAAAATATCTGGCAGAGGGTTTAATGGATACAGCTAACAGTTATGTTATTGGTGATCGGGAAACCGATCTGCAACTGGCTAAAAATATGGGTATTCAGGGATTGCGCTATCATCCTGAAAGTCTTAGCTGGTCAACCATAAGTGAACAATTGACTCGTCAAAATCGTTACGCTTACATTCAACGTGTCACTAAAGAAACATCCATCGACATTGAAGTTTGGCTCGATCGTGAAGGTGGCAGCAAAATCAATACTGGCGTCGGATTTTTTGATCATATGCTGGATCAAATTGCAACCCATGGTGGTTTCCGCATGAATATTCAGGTTAAAGGCGATCTCTGTATTGATGATCACCACACCGTTGAGGACACCGGACTAGCACTCGGAGAAGCATTAAAACTGGCTCTGGGCGATAAACGAGGCATCTCTCGTTTTGGTTTTGTATTACCCATGGATGAATGCCTTGCTCGCTGTGCTCTCGATATCTCCGGTCGCCCGCATCTTGGATATAACGCTGAATTCAAATATCAGCGAGTAGGTGATCTGAGCACCGAAATGATCGAGCACTTCTTCCGCTCACTCTCTTATACAATGGCCTGCACACTGCACCTGAAGACAAAAGGCAATAATGATCACCACAGAGCGGAAAGCCTATTTAAAGTCTTTGGCCGGACACTACGTCAGGCGATTCGGATAGAAGGCGATACACTGCCAAGTTCCAAAGGGGTTTTGTGATGAAAGTCGTCATTCTTGATACTGGCTGCGCCAACTTATCATCTGTGGCTTATGCCATCCGCAGATTAGGTTATGAACCAGAAATCAGCCGAGAAACAGCAACGATCCTGGCAGCAGATAAATTACTTTTACCCGGCGTTGGTACTGCCAGTGCAGCAATGGATCAATTGAAACAACGGGAACTTATACCGTTGATTAAAGTACTGAACCAGCCTGTATTAGGTATTTGCCTTGGAATGCAGTTATTCGCGACTACTAGCGAAGAAAGCAATAATGTAACGATGCTTGGACTTATTGATTCACCCGTCAAAAAAATGGCTACCAATCAGCTTCCGTTACCACATATGGGCTGGAATCAGGTACTGCCAAAAGCGGGACATCCGCTATTTCGGGGCATTGGAGACTATGCCTACTTTTACTTTGTCCATAGTTACGCAATGCCAATCAATGCACACACAATTGCTCAAACTAAATATGGCAATACTTTCAGCGGCGCAATCGCTAAAGACAACTTCTTTGGGGTGCAATTCCACCCTGAACGTTCCGGCGCTGCTGGAGCCAAGCTACTAAAAAACTTTTTGGAGATGTAAGTGCAATGATTATACCGGCATTAGATTTGATTGATGGTAAAGTAGTACGGTTACATCAGGGAAATTATTGTCAACAGCGAGACTATGGACATGATCCTCTGTCCTATTTTCAACAATATGAACAACAGGGAGCAAAATTGCTCCATCTGGTCGATCTGACAGGTGCTAAAGAACCGTCAGCTCGTCAAATCCCTTTACTCAGTAAGTTACTTTCAGCTGTTTCCATCCCTGTTCAGGTCGGTGGCGGCATCCGCACAGAAGAAGATATAAAAGTACTACTTGATGCCGGAGCTAAACGAGTTGTTATCGGTTCTACCGCCATAAAACAATCCACATTAGTTACTCAATGGTTTAAACATTATGGTCCAGAAGCTATTGTACTGGCGCTGGATGTTCGCATCGATGATGCAGGTGTAAAGCAAATCGCTATCAATGGCTGGCAAGAGAATTCAGCAGCCACTCTGGAACAAGTTATTGAACAATATCTACCGTTTGGATTGAAACATGTACTCTGTACCGATATTTCCCGTGATGGCACGCTGAACGGCTCAAACATTGAATTATATCGGGAAATTTGCCAATGCTATCCACAAATTGCACTTCAGGCTTCCGGGGGCATTGGAGCATTAAATGATATCGCATCCCTACCTGCCAGCGGTGTAGCTGGGGTTATTATTGGCCGTGCATTACTTGATGGGAAATTTACCCTGACGGAGGCAATTCAATGTTGGCAAAACGCATAATCCCTTGTCTTGACATCCATGATGGACAAGTAGTTAAAGGTGTTCAATTTCGTCATCACGAAATCATCGGCGATATTGTTCCACTCGCTCAGCGCTATGCGAAAGAAGGCGCAGATGAATTAGTTTTCTACGATATCACCGCTTCATCTGATGGACGAGTAGTAGATAAAAGTTGGGTATCCAGAGTCGCAGAAGTGATTGACATTCCTTTCTGCGTTGCTGGTGGTATTAAGACTGTCGAAGATGCAGGACAAATCCTCTCATTTGGTGCAGATAAAATCTCCATTAACTCCCCTGCACTTACTGACCCAACCTTGATTACCCGCCTGGCAGATCGCTACGGCGTTCAGTGCGTAGTCGTCGGGGTTGATACCTGGTTTGATGAAATTACTGGTGGCTATCGGGTTTATCAATTCACTGGTGATGAGAAACGTACAACAGCCACTCAATGGCAAACTCTTGATTGGGTAACAGAAGCACAACGCCGTGGCGCAGGTGAAATCGTGTTAAATATGATGAATCAAGATGGTGTACGCAATGGCTACGATCTGGTTCAGCTGAAACAGGTACGCGACATCTGTCATGTTCCTCTCATTGCCTCTGGCGGAGCAGGAGCACCAGAACACTTCCTTGACGCCTTTAAACAAGCAAATGTCGATGGTGCACTAGCCGCATCTGTATTCCATAAACACATTATTAATATTGGTGAATTAAAACAGTACCTTTCACAACAAGGCGTGGAGATAAGAACTTGCTGACCATACAACAAATCGAAAAATTGGATTGGGAAAAAGTCTCCTACATGATGCCAGTTATCGTGCAACATGCGGTATCCGGGGATGTCCTAATGATGGGATATATGAATAAAGAGGCGCTTAATATCACTATTAGCTCGGGCAAAATCACTTTCTTTTCCCGTCGCAAACAACGTTTGTGGACCAAAGGTGAAAGCTCTGGACATTTTCTTAACTTAGTTAAGATTTATCCAGATTGTGACAATGATACTCTACTGGCACTCGCTGATCCGATCGGCCCTACCTGCCATTCTGGTACAAACAGTTGCTTCGCTCCGGCACAAACTGAATCGGGCTTTCTCTTTCAACTTGAAAAATTGCTGGCTAGCCGTAAAACAGCCGACCCAAACAGCTCATACACAGCAAAGTTATATGCCAGCGGCACTAAACGAATCGCTCAAAAAGTCGGTGAAGAAGGCGTAGAAACTGCTCTGGCAGCTACAGTTAATAACAGAGAAGAACTTACAAATGAAGCGGCTGACCTGATGTATCACTTAATGGTTCTGCTGCAAGATCAAAATCTGGATCTCAGTTGTATTATTCGCCGGTTAAGGGAAAGATGAGCGAGAAATCAGGTAACTTGCTCCCACTACTAAATCACAAGTGATTAAATTCCCAGAAAGTTGCAGGGTACTAGTAATAATGCCCGCTTATCTCCATATGGTAATCAGCATGTACCTTGACTTTTTTTACCCATGTGTAGCTGCAATTATTGTTAAGAAAATATGCCACCAAGAATATGTTCTTACGGGAAGCAAGAGCAATTGTATAGCTCATTGATGAGCACAGTTGTAGGACAGCCGAGAAACTGACCCAATTAGCCACAAATATTTTGGGTCAGTTTAACAATGTGTAGATAATTATGCCCTATGAAATGAGGATTTACATCACATGGCAGCTTTGAAAATTGCAACGATTTCTTCGTGGGTAGCCTGAACTGGGGTAGTCAAACAACATATATCTTTCAAAGCATTAGTTGCCAACATTGGCAGATCTTCCAGTTTGACATTCAGTTCAGCCAAACCAGCTGGAATGCCAATATCTTTTGACAGTTTACGAATTTCATCAATACACGCTGCCGCCCCTTGCTGATCATCCATGGTTCTTACATCTACCCCCATTGCCGCAGCAATATCCTTCAAACGACCAGCAGATACTTTGGCATTAAATTCCTGAACATGCGGTAATAAAACCGCATTACATACACCATGTGGTAAATCATAGGAACCACCCAATTGGTGAGACATGGCATGAACATATCCCAGTAACGCACTATTAAATGCCATACCCGCCAGAAATTGTGCATAGGCCATGTTTTCACGGGCTTCTATGTTACTCCCATCTGCTACTGCTTGGCGTAAGGACTGACTAATCATAGTGATCGCTTTTAGTGCACAAGCATCCGTTATTGGATTGGATTCTTTAGAGAGATAAGCTTCAACCGCATGGGTCATTGCATCCATTCCCGTCGCCGCAGTTAAACTTTTCGGCATTCCTACCATCAATTCTGGATCATTCACCGACAAAATAGGGGTTATATTTTTATCAGCGATAACCATTTTAATATGGTGCTCAACATCAGTAATGACAGAGAAACGTGTCATTTCTGACGCAGTACCCGCAGTAGTATTAATGGCAATTAACGGCAAATGTGGTTTAGATGATCGATCAATACCTACATAATCCCGGATATCTCCGCCATTGGCTGCTAGTAACACAATAGCTTTTGCACAATCATGCGGTGAACCACCACCTAATGAAATAATGCAATCGCTATTATTCTGACGCAATATAGTCAGACCTTCAGAAACGTTAACCGTCGTCGGATTCGGGTTTGTACCATCGTAAATCGTACTTTCAATACCCACATCAGCCAGCAAAGATTGAACTTTTGCTACTATTCCAAGTTCATTTAAAATATGGTCAGTCACAATTAATGCTCGCTTGTAACCATAATCTTTCATCGAATTTACCGCTTCAACCAGACAGCCAACTCCAATCATATTGACTAATGGCATAAAAAATTTAGTCGTCATCATTGACAATACCTTAATATTAAATAGTTATAATATGGAAATATATAAAAAAACCCCAAGACTTAAAAATCACCTCATAGAACTATAAATAATAGCTCCATTTAAACCATACATCTCAAAAAACCATATACCCAATGAATTTCAGTAAGATCAGATGATATCCATTCGGATACATATCTTATAATGTTTTTATTTGGTAATATGTTTTGGTGAAAATATAATTAATAAAATAATTATGAAAACTCATAGATCAATTCATTACATTATTACTATTACTATTACTTAGGAGTTTATTTTGTCCTCTAACGAAATATTTAGCAATCTAACTACATTACTGGATGAAAATCATGCCTGTTATCGAGTCATTGAACATCCAACCGCAGGGCGCTCTGAAGAAGTTGCAAAAATCCGTGGCACACAGCTTGGACAAGGAGCAAAAGGACTGGTTTGTCATGTCAAAGGAGAAGGATTTCGTCAATATGTGCTTGCTGTTCTTCCTGCGGATCAACAAGCTGACCTCTCTTTACTAGCAAAACAGATTGGGGGTTCTCGCGCATCACTGGCAAGCCCTAAAGAAGTTTCTAAACTGACACAATGTGTATTCGGTGCTATTCCACCGTTTAGTTTCCATCCAGATCTGAAACTGGTTGCTGACCCTTTACTGTTTGAACGTTTTGATGAACTGGCATTCAATGCTGGAAGCCTTGAATGCTCAGTAATTCTCAACACCAAAGATTATCTCCGGATCGCACAACCTGAACTGGTTAATTTTCGTCGGGTAGAATAAACATCATTAAAGAAAATTAAAGTAGCCATAGACAGGGAGCAGAAACATCATAAGTTAATTCCACTTCTAACTTGAAGTAAATAGATGATCATCTAATTCAATTAATCAAAAACTAATTAAACAGCCTATAAAAATAGGCTATTTAAGATATTATCTTAAATATATTCATTCAAAATGTTAACTATCCTACTTTCCTGTAAATTTATATCATTAGGTAAAGACACCATTACAAACATGTTATATAAACGTAAAGTTCATAGATATAGTTATCAAATGCTACAAACATCTAATTATTCAATGTTTAGCCATATATTCAAAAGCATAAATTACATTTCGTAATAATTTTCCCATCCACAGAAAAGTGTTTTTTGATAATAATTCTCAATTACGTCAATCTCAGAGATTTTATTTTAAATATCGACCAGAAATGATTTATCAATTATATTAATGCTATATTGCCAATAATTTAATACATCTTCTCGTTATATTTTATTAATACAAAATTTCCATAATCATTGTATTCTAAAACCGCTTTAGAAAAGAAAGATTATACTCTTTTAAAATACATCTTAAGGAACAGACAAATATGACAAATAAGCTAATTACAGGTGCAACCTTTTTCGATAGAAAATACTTTCTGGGCGAATCACACCATTACCCAGAAAACGATAGTATTATTCCTCTTCCTTACGATCTTAATGATAGATTTCGTTCAGTAAGAATCGGAACGCTATCAAAAGTTTATGCGTGGCGTCACCTTAGTGATTGTGAGCCAGGTCAGCGCTACCGTGAATGGGAATTTGATCACCCAGATATTGATAGAGAAATTAGAGGATTATCTAAGTTTAAAGTGACATCAAAAGATACATGCTTGGTTGCATTAAGAGTCATTGATGATACTAATTCAGGCATAAAATTTTCCATGTACACGAATACCCATTGCGTAGGTCCGGTTGAAACGACAACTGATGATGATTATGCGCTTGTTGGCATACTCCCATTTAATACAGAATTAGTCACCGCTATTGCAATAAGAAATACCCATACTGGAGAATATATTAATAACGGATCATTCTATTTTTATCGTGATTCAAATGGTGTTGTTACTATTGATGAGAAGGCTAATTTCCCTAAAAATCTTAGCATAGTCAATGCAGGTAATAATCGCTTTGACATTCATATCATTAGTACCGAGTTTTCTCACTAATCCTGGCGTAATATAACGATAATTAATTATCGTTTTCAGACAAGCTACGTTCTGAAAATTTAAGCTACACCGTTGCGGCATAGCATCAAGAACCGCAACGGTGTATTCTATTATTCTTGAAATTTTTCGTTGCTAAAAATAATTTTTTATTTATCTCAACGTAATGAAATAAGGGATTATGAATAATTTATATACCTGTTATCTTTCAAGTTGCCTCTGTTCACTTACCCCAGTCACAGAGTTATCTATGCTCCTGGGGATGTGTTCTCTTGACGCCGCACTGCAACTTGAAATCTATTGGGTATAGGCTCCCAAGGATTCGCTCCCTTGCCGTCGCGATCCATCTTGAAATCTATTGGGTATAAAAGTGATGTTCTTTTACGGAAGACTAAGTTTTTAATAATAAGTCATTCTTTGCTATAAATGGCTTTCTTCATAAATTATCATATAAATTTTTAACACCTTAAAATAAGACATCAAATTAAGCCATACTAAAATAATTATCATGACCTGTATTTATTCAGATAGATATTTCTCTAATGATTAATTTCATAAATTATATATAAATCCAATTATTAAATTACTAAACATTTTTCAAATGGAATTTTCCCAACATTATCAACAAGTAATAATTTTATAATTCATTCTAAAAACACCAAACATGAAAAACATTCATAATAAAATGATAACACGAAAGATAAATTAAAAAAATCATCAAACATTCACATTCCAAACAGTGTATTACATTATATTAACATGATTAAAAAGACATTATTCATGTGTTTTTCTGACTGACTTTACTTTATACATTTTTGTGCTATTTTTAATATTACTTAGTCTAATATTATTATTTTTTAAATGGGAGTTTAACATCTAAAGATAAGGAATAAATGCATTACCAGTGACAAATATTACATCAAAAAGCACTCGCTAATTCGCATGAAAATTATAACCAAGTAAATACTATAACTCTAATATGATCAGGTATGCTTTCAAGAAAGTGTCACAAAGTAACTTAATAATTATTATATTGTTTTTTTGATAAATTAAATCAACTTTAAGGAGTAGAGAATAATGGTAAAAAAATCAATTACAGGTGTAACCTTCTTCGAAGGAAGAAACTATCAAGGTAAATCACACGATTACCAAGAGCTAGATAAAATTATATCGCTTCCTTCTCATCTTAACGATAAATTCCTTTCAGTAAAAATTGGAAAATTATCAAAAGTTCAGGCATGGCGTCACTATAACGATCCAGAGAATAGATATTATGAATGGGTAGTCGACAATCCAGATATTGATAAAGAAATTAGAGGGTTATCTAAATTTAGAGTCACTCAGAAAGATACCAGACTGATTGCTCTAAGAGTCATTGATGATACTCATTCAGATATAAAATTCTCCCTAACCACTAAAATATATAATGGAGAAGGACAAGATAAAATTGAAGTTAATACTGCGACAGGTGAAGATTATGTTGTCGTAGATGAACTCCTTATACAGGAAAAGTTAGTAACTTCAATTTACGTAAGAAATGTCAACACCGGAGAATATATTGGGAACGGATCATTCTATTTTTCTTATGATGTACATGGTATCGCAACTATTGATGAAGGTCTCAATTTCCCAAGGAATCTGAAATTGCTCCACGTAGGAAAGAATCGCTTTGATTTTCATATCATCAATACCAATCCCATTGCTTAATGTGATAAGACAATGATCTACTGTCTCTTTTAGGTTGGTCATATTCAAATTTAGGCCACACCGTTGCGGTAAATATTGATTATAACCGCAACAGTGTGTTTCTGGATTATCACAGAGGGCAATGCTATATCATCCCTGACGAACGCTTCACTCTCCTTGCTCATTACCTCACTTTAAATTGTGATAACCGAATTCACTCCATCCATTCAGTATGAAAGACACCTTCTTTATCAGTACGCTTGTAAGTATGAGCACCAAAGTAGTCACGCTGTGCCTGAATCAAGTTTGCGGGTAATACCGCTGAACGGTAGCTATCGTAGTAAGAAATAGCTGCGGAAAAAGTAGGAGTCGGGATACCATTCTGCACACCATAAGACACAACATCACGCAGTGCCTGCTGATACTCATCAGCAATTTTCTTGAAATAGGGTGCCAACAACAGGTTAGCAATATCAGCATTTTCAGTATATGCATCAGTAATTTTTTGCAAGAACTGAGCACGAATAATACAACCTGCCCGGAAAATCCCAGCGATCTCGCCATAGTTCAATGCCCACTGATATTCATCGGATGCAGTTTTCAACTGCTGGAAGCCTTGAGCATAAGAAACTATTTTACCCAGATAAAGCGCACGGCGTACTTTCTCAATAAATTCAGCTTTATCCCCCTTGAATGGTTGTATTACCGGCCCACTCAGAACTTTAGCAGCCGCGATACGCTGATCTTTCAGAGAAGAAATATAACGTGCAAATACAGATTCCGTGATCAAAGTAACTGGAATGCCTAGGTCAAGGGAACTCTGGCTGGTCCATTTACCCGTACCTTTATTTGCCGCTTCATCCAAGATCACATCAACCAGATATTGACCGTTTTCATCCTTCTTACGGAAAATGTCAGCTGTGATTTCAATCAAATAGCTACTCAATTCACCGTTATTCCAATCGGTGAAAATCTCAGATAGCTCTTCATTGCTCAGGTTCAGAGAATATTTCAATAAAGAATAGGCTTCAGCAATAAGCTGCATATCACCATATTCAATCCCATTGTGGACCATTTTCACATAATGACCGGCGCCATCCTGACCAATATACGCGACACAAGGCTCCCCTTCAGCCTTAGCCGCAATCTCTTGCAAAATTGGAGCAACTAACTCATACGCTGCTTTCTGACCACCAGGCATGATAGAAGGGCCTTTCAATGCCCCCTCTTCTCCCCCGGAAACCCCAGTACCGATAAAATTAAAGCCTTGAGCAGAAAGTTCCCGATTACGGCGGATAGTATCCTGAAAATAAGTATTACCACCATCAATCAAAATGTCACCTTTATCCAGATGTGGTGTCAGTGAGGCAATAGTTTTATCAGTTGCTTCACCAGCCTTAACCATTAGCAGAATACGACGCGGTTTTTCCAGTGAATCGACAAATTCTTCGATAGTGTAATTTGGAACTAATTTTTTCCCTGGATTCTCGGCAATGACTTCGTCAGTTTTATCACTGGAACGGTTAAATATAGATACGGAATAACCACGGCTCTCAATATTCAGTGCCAGGTTACGCCCCATCACTGCCATACCAACAACACCAATCTGCTGCTTGGACATGAATAACTCCTGTCTGATGATAATACTGCCCACCAATAATGATTATTGCTGGACAATTTGTTAATGTGATCACATGTTAACTCAGGATTAGGCTTAGTGGATAGTTCATTGGTGCAATCGATACTGCCATCCCTCATTTTTTTAAAAAAACTTCCTCATATGAAAAATCAACTATTGAAATTTTATGAGTCAATGCCCATTATTCATAGCTCGGCATAAGCCGTCATATTAAAAGGTAAAACAAACTGTATGGAATGGATCGCAGATCCAACGATATGGGCCGGACTGGCTACTCTTATCGTTCTAGAAATTGTCCTCGGAATCGACAACTTGGTTTTTATTGCCATTCTGGCAGATAAACTTCCTGAAAAACAAAGAGATAAAGCACGTATTACAGGGCTAACCTGTGCACTACTGATGCGTGTCGTACTACTTTTTAGTCTCTCTTGGCTGATAACGCTAACTAATCCATTAATTACGCTTTGGGAACATCCATTCAGTGCCCGTGACCTGATTATGTTAGTGGGCGGCCTCTTCCTGCTATTCAAAGCAACTATGGAGTTGAATGAACGGCTGGAAGGGAAAGATGCGCACTCAGGACAACAACACAAAACTTCTAAATTTTGGACGGTTGTCGTTCAAATAATTGTCCTTGATGCCGTATTTTCATTAGATTCAGTGATTACCGCTGTCGGTATGGTGGATAATATCGGTGTCATGATCGCGGCAGTAACCATTGCGATGTTCCTGATGATACTGGCAAGTAAGCCGCTAACAACCTTCGTCAATGCCCACCCGACAATCGTGATTCTCTGTCTAAGTTTCTTACTGATGATTGGCTTCAGTCTGGTAGCAGAAGGCTTTGGTTATCACATACCAAAAGGTTACTTGTATGCCGCTATCGGCTTCTCAATTATGATTGAATCCCTAAACCAATTCGCTCAGTTTAACCGCCGCAGATTTCTTACTGCTTCCCGCTCACTACGTGAAAGAACCGCAGAAGCCGTTTTACGTATCCTTAGCGGTAAACATGAAAATGCAGAATTGGATAATCACACATCCAATCTGATTTCTGACAATCAAGAAGTGTTTGATCCACAAGAGCGCCAGATGATTGCCCGAGTGCTGGGTATGGCTCAACGTAACGTCAACAGTATCATGACCTCCCGCCACGATGTGGAGTATCTTGATATTAATGCCCCAGCAGAAAACCTGACGCAAATACTGAGTAAAAGTCCTCATACACGCATTGTTGTAACAGATGAAAATACCAGTGATGAACCATTAGGTGTTGTCCATGTTATTGATCTGCTCAACCAACAACTTAATCAACAGCCTTTTGATTTACAGTCGCTGATAAAACAACCTCTGATTTTCCCAGAGCATCTTTCACTCCTTCAAGCGTTAGAACAGTTCCGTCGGGCACAAACTCATTTTGCGTTTGTGGTTGACGAATTTGGTTCCGTGGAAGGTGTGGTTACTCTGACAGATGTCATGGAAACTATCGCAGGTAATTTGCCAGTAGATGGTGAAGAAACTGATGCCCGACATGACATACAAGCAACTGAAAATGGTTGCTGGATTGCCAATGGTTATATGCCACTGGATGATTTGATCCTTTATGTTCCTTTGCAACTGGATGAAAAGCGTGAATATCAAACCTTGGCAGGTTTATTAATGGAACATTCACAACATATTCCACAACAAGGTGAACAATTTCAGATTGGTAATTACTTGTTTGAACCACTGGAAGTTACCAGTCACCGGATCAATAAGGTAAAAATTACACCGCTCGTTTCAGAGGAAGAAAATAAAGAATAATTCAGTGCTATTGTTCACTAAGAGTATTTCCCATCACTGAGTTTTTCCTCTGGGACAAAATAAAACCCGGTCAGTTTAAACTGTACCGGGTTATTTTTAGCTTTTGTTATCAATACCATATACAGATACGGTTAATAGTTCATCTCATAAAAACTTGCTCAAATACTCAATGTTAAGTGACCTAAAATTATAGGAATGGAAAACACAGTCCCATAGCTTTGCAATTCAATAAACTTCATATAAACTGCCAATCGGTAATACTATTAATCTATACCCAATAGATTTCAAGAGGCAACTTGAAAGATAACAGCTATAAAAGGATATTACGTGAATATAGCCCTTACAGATGTGAATAAAGACAATTATGAAGATGTCTGTGACTTAACGGTAACCAAAGACCAATATGAATATGTTGCAGATAATACATGGTCACTGGTTGAATCAAAATTCAACCCATCATATCAAACACGCGCAATTTGCTTAGACGGCAAACCTATTGGATTTTTTATGTGGGTACCAGAAACAAACAGAAGAATATCGATTTGGCGTTTTATGGTAGATAAACACCATCAAAACAAAGGTATTGGACGCAAAGCAATGCAGCTAGCCCTTCACGAAATTAAACAGACAGGTGGATTGGAAGAAATCGAAATCTGTTACAAGCCAAATAATCTTGTAGCGAAAGACTTTTATGCCAGTTTTGGTTTCGTTGAAGTCGGCATGGATGAAAACAATGAAGAAATGCTAGCAATTATTAAAATGTAAACTGGCAACTCCTCTTGATGTTCAAATTGGCTCTTCAGGTAACCATAAGAATATTATTTATGCATCCAACTAAGCTGAGTAGTTAATTGTCATATATGAATACCACTCAATGCTCAGCTTCTTAACGATACACTATACCCTTCATCTTTCAAGCTGCTGCTTTGTTGGCTGCGTTCACTTACCCCAGTCACATAGTTATCTATGCTCCTGGGGATGCGCTCCCTTGCCGCCGCGCTGCAATTTGAAATCTATTGGGTATAGATCAAACACGGGCTAACTGTTATTACGTTCAACCCAATCGGAAATTGCCTGTTTTGCTTTATTTTCCAACTCATTACGTAGTAATTGTTCTATATCAAGATGGTATTGCAGATTATCCCAATTACCGTAAATCCGTAATGGTACTTTCAGCTTTCTCAAACGGCGAACCAGCTCATTATCCGCACCCCACTCTTGAGTTATCTGTACTTTTAAGGCGACATCAACATTTTGTTTAAGTAAATTAGCTTTACCCTGACCGTTAATATTCAACAAATCAGATACAGCATAAAGCTGATTGATTTTTATATCACCCTGGTTAAGCACAGCTTTAACATTAAGCTTTTTAGCGCCAGTAAAGTTACCCACATTATCTGGAATATTCACTTTATTCGTTATACGGGCAACAGATTGCTGGATTAATTGTGGAATATTCAACCCATGCATTTTGGCATCAACTAAACTGAAATTAAGATCACCCTGCCAAGCATGCGAAATAGCATAATCGTCGTATCCTTTACCAGAAAGATCCCCGTTCAGATTGAATTTACCACTAAATACCAGTGGTAAAGAAAATGCTTTTAGTACGGGTTCCAATTCTATATTTTGCAGTAAAGGCTTTGTATGTAATCTAAGCTGATCACCTGTTGCATCCAGAGTAGCTGGAATAGAGAAGTGACCACCAAACAATTTTCCACTCAGGGAAGAAATTTCAGCAAGCCCCCTATGACTGACCGCCTTAAATATCAGGTTATCGATCTCCATTCCCCGATAAATAAATTTGTCCGCATTAATGGTAACATTAGCATTAAAATCATTCAGAAATTTAGCACTATAATCAGGCTGCGCAGAGCTTGAAACTGCGATCACAGGTTTGGCTAAGCTATTTTCTACTCGATAATAGCGTTTAATTTCCGAATCATCTTTAGGAGGCAGATCCCATCCCACCAAATTATCTAAGTTCAGCTTTTTGGAAGATAAATTTATCTGATAATCAGGATATGCTGCTAATATTGCCTTTATACTGCCAGACAACTCACTCTCATTGGCAGTGAAATTAAGCGCCTGTAAAGAGATTGTTTGTGGCTCCCCAGTGGTTTCTTCCTGGTAAACTGCATTAACTTTCCCTGAACCACTGATGCCCCCCGTGGGGATACCAACCCCTTGAAGCTGATAATCAAAAGAATCAATATTACCGGCAACACGATAAGGATAATCAGCAATATCTACGTCTGCATTAAGATTAAAAGCAAGTTCTTGCTGATTTTTACTGACCTTACTGCTCAACTCCACGCTGATATGGTTTTGGTCGTCCCGCTCCATCAGCAGATTAATATCACGGATATTTAATTGAGAATGATCACTATCCTGCCAGATAAGCAAACTATCCGCGATCTTAATTTTGTCAATATCAAGCTTCCAGCGTTCACCTTTACCTACAGGATTTACTATATTTCCTTTCGGTGCAACGGGTTCATTCTCTTTTTGCTGAGACTTGCTCTCAGGAGTGAATTGCAACACCGCCCCTTTCAGCATGACCTCTTTAACCGCAAGCCGATGCGAAAAAAGTGGCCACAACTCAACATCCAAACGCATATTTTCTGCCGTAACCGTTGGCTGTATCGCATTTGGTGCAGTCAATGACATACGTCCGGTAATGATGCTAAGTTTTGGCCAGACATGCCAGCGCATACTATCTTGCATGACGAGATGATAGCCACTCTTCTTTTGCACCTGTTTAATCATATAAGCACGAAAGTCATTCGGATTTACTAACATGACTAATGCTACCAAACCGGCAATAATCACGACCAGCAAAATAACCAGTGTCGTTAGTAATCTCTTCATGACTTCCTCAGCTAATGTCAAAGCGGTAAATGTAACTCAGTAACCATTGCCGTATTAATCTTCATCAATACGGCTACCTACCGCGCCTTGCTGGTTTTTATATTTCGCATCCTGACGACGGTTATATGGACGATCAGCCGAACCAGACAACGGTTCAAAACTCAAAGCCCCAATCACCATACCCGGACGTAATGCCAGAGGCAACTTACCAGAATTATAGAATTCGAGAACAATCTGACCATGCCAGCCCGGATCAATCCGATGTGCTGTCACATGTACCATTAATCCAAGACGGGCAAGAGAAGAACGCCCATCAAGCCACCCCACCAAATCATCAGGCAGCGTAACGGATTCCAAAGTGACAGCCAGTGCCAACTCTCCAGGATGAAGGAAAAACACTTCATTATCAGACAGAATAATTTCATCACTCATCACGCGATCAAGAGCAGCACTGACTTCATCTTTTGGGCCACTCAAATCAATATATGCGGCAGTATGACCACGGAAAACACGAAACTGATTTCCAAGGCGAACATCAGCAGTTGCCCCATTAATTCGTTCAATCGGCGGACGTGGAGAAATGACCAGTTTACCTTCATCAAGCCATTTAATAATGTCGCGATCACAGAGTCGCATTATTTTCCCTCTCAAATACGATGATGCTCATCAACGCCTGATAAGCAAAGCTTTATTATTCATTATTCGCAGAACTGACCAATTTTGGCTTTCAATACATCAATCGCTACCCGGTTTTTACCTCCGCGCGGCACAATAATATCTGCATATTGTTTTGATGGTTCAATAAATTGCAGAAACATTGGACGCACGGTTTTATGATATTGCTCAATAACAGAATCTAAAGAACGTCCCCGTTCATGAACATCCCGTTTAATCCGGCGCATAAGACAAATATCCAATGGCGTATCAATGAAAATAGAGAAGTCCATCTCCTGACGCAAGCGTTTATCTGTCAGTAACAAAATACCTTCCAGAATGATAACTCTTTTTGGTGCAAAATGAATCGCTTCTGGTTTGCGGGTATGAGCAACATAGTCGTACTGTGGTAATTCAATTGATTTACCGGCTTTCAAAGCTTGCAGGTGAGCAAAGAGCAGATTGTGATCCATTGAACTTGGATGGTCATAATTGGTCTTATAACGCTCCTCCATTGATAGATCGCTTTGGTCTTTATAGTAGCAATCTTCTGGTATAATACCGATATTGTGATCACCAACCTGAGCGCGTAATTCACGGTAAAGTGTATTAGCAATGAGACTTTTACCTGAGGCAGATGCACCGGAAATTCCTACAATTGTGCACTGGTGTGCTTCGTCAGCCATAATAGAGATAACCTGATTCTAGAAAAAATGGGGAACAAAGCACCGATGAGTGCTGAGTCGGGCGAGATTATAGGGAGTTAATTGTATCTGTTCCAGTGTAAACAAGATTAAGTCTCATTTTTTCGAAGCGTTTCGCATAAAAAGCATGCAACAAGTAAAATCTGAAAAGAATTTTTTCTTCATATACACAAAAAACGGGCAATGAAAAGCTCAATTACCCGTTCCATCAGTCAAATTAGATTCTTAAACCGCGCGGAATGAAATCTCCGTCGGAATCTTCTCACCCTGCCAGTACATTTGTGCAGAAATATTCGCTGCAATTTCACGGTAAATATCCGTGAATTCACTATCAGGATTACTGATAACGGTTGGTTCACCACGGTCTAGATCTTCACGTAAGGAAATATGCAGGGGGATTTGTCCCAGTAATTTGCAGTTATATTTAGCTGCCAATTTTTCCGCCCCTCCAGTACCGAAGATAGGCTCCAGATGACCGCAGTTGCTGCAAATATGCGCACTCATGTTTTCAATAATACCCAGTACAGGAACCTTAACTTTTTGGAACATCACGATGCCTTTCATCGCATCAATCAATGCAATATCCTGTGGCGTTGTTACCACCAGAGCGCCAGTTACCGGAATATTTTGTGACAAAGTAAGCTGAATATCACCGGTTCCTGGTGGCATATCAATAACCAGATAATCAAGATCCGGCCACAATGTATCTTGTAGCATCTGCATCAATGCTTTACTGGCCATCGGGCCGCGCCATACCATTGCATTGTCATCGGTCACCAGATAACCAATTGAGTTAGTGGCAAGGCCGTGAGTCATGATAGGCGCCATATGCTGCCCATCTGGAGAAGTTGGGCGCTCTTTAGTTGTTCCCAGCATATTCGGGACAGAAGGACCGTAGATATCTGCATCCAAAATACCCACTTTTGCACCTTCCTGAGCCAGCGCCAGTGCCAGATTTACGGCTGTACTGGATTTACCTACACCGCCTTTGCCTGAACTGACCGCTAAAATATTACGGACACCATTAATTCCTGGCAGATCGTTAGCACGACGTAATGTGCTGATATCATGGTTCAGTTTCCACGCAACAGATTTTGCACCCGTTATCGCCTGCAATTTTTGGGTTGTTGCCTGTTTCAACGCTTCAAAGCCACGTTGCCACACGAACGGCATTATCAATTCAATATGTAGAACACCATCAAGCATCGTGCAGTGATGCAGTGCTTTTAGAGTTGTCAGATCGTGTTCCAATGTCAGATGTGTAAAGGTAGCAAGTATTTTTGTTACCTGAGATTTCAGCAGGTCAGGATTGGTCTGCTCGGGGGATTGTGAGTTCATCCCGGCTCCTTTGATTATCGCTATTACCTAAAAACCATCTTTTCATCATAACAGAACCAAACGAGTTCGGATAAGATCAGGTATAAAAACTCATTTCCAGCTCACTGATTCGATTTTTATTCAATAAAACTCGCTAAGATTAAGTGTTACCCTAGCGACAATTTTTCTGATCAGGTAACATCGAATTCCCTTTTTCACTTATGGAAGTCAGATCCTTATTATGTCTCAAGTCGCAAAAAAATTATTGGTGACGTGTGCGTTACCATATGCTAACGGTCCAATCCATCTCGGTCACATGCTGGAACATATCCAGGCAGATATTTGGGTCCGTTTTCAGCGAATGCGCGGCAAAGAGGTTCACTTTATCTGCGCCGACGATGCTCATGGAACACCAGTCATGCTGAAAGCTCAGCAAATGGGTATTGCTCCTGAAGAGATGATCGCAGCCGTGAACCAAGAACATCATCAGGATTTTACTGGCTTTTCAGTTAGCTATGATAACTATCACTCCACGCACAGCAAAGAGAACCAAGAGTTATCAACTAAAATTTATCTGGAGCTGAAAAAGAACGGTCATATTAAGAATCGTACTATTTCTCAGTTATATGATCCTGAGAAAGGTATGTTCCTGCCGGATCGCTTTGTAAAAGGCAATTGCCCGAAATGCAAAGCAGAAGATCAATACGGCGATAACTGTGAAGTTTGCGGTTCTACTTACAGTCCTACTGAGCTGATCAACCCACGTTCGGCTGTCTCTGGTGCGACACCAGAAATGCGTGAAACAGAACACTTTTTCTTCGATTTACCTGCATTCAGTAACATGCTACAAGCATGGACCCGCTCCGGTGCATTACAGGAGCAAGTTGCTAACAAAATGCAAGAATGGTTTGAGTCCGGTTTACAACAGTGGGATATCACCCGTGATGCCCCTTATTTTGGTTTTGAAGTTCCTGATGCGCCCGGCAAATATTTCTATGTTTGGCTGGATGCTCCTATTGGCTATATGGGTTCCTTCCAAAATTTATGTGACAAACGCGGAAATCTGAGCTTTGATGATTTCTGGGCAAAAGATTCCACCGCTGATCTTTATCACTTTATCGGTAAAGATATTGTCTATTTCCACAGTCTGTTCTGGCCTGCCATGCTGGAAGGCAGCGGTTATCGTAAGCCAACAAATATATTTGTTCACGGCTACGTGACCGTAAACGGTGCAAAAATGTCCAAATCCCGTGGTACTTTTATTAAGGCCAGCACTTACTTGGATCATCTGGATGCAGACTGCCTGCGCTATTACTATGCAGCTAAACTCTCTTCCCGTATTGACGATATCGATTTGAATCTGGAAGATTTTGTTCAGCGTGTTAACAGCGATATCGTTAACAAAGTTGTTAACTTGGCATCCCGTAATGCAGGTTTCATTAATAAACGGTTTAGTGGCAAGCTGGCGGATAAACTGGCTGATCCAGCGCTTTACCAGAAGTTTATTGATGGGGCGAAAGTGATCGAAGAAGAGTTCAATAACCGCGAATTCAGTAAAGCAATCCGTGAAATCATGACTCTGGCTGATTTAGCAAACCGTTATGTGGATGAACAAGCGCCATGGGTTGTGGCAAAAGAAGAAGGCCGTGATGCAGATCTTCAAGCTATCTGTTCAATGGGAATCAACCTGTTCCGTGTTCTAATGACTTTCCTTAAACCGGTTTTGCCAAGTCTGGCAGAACGTGCCGAAGCGTTCCTGAACACAGAATTAACTTGGAATGACATTGAACAACCTCTACTGGATCATCAGGTTTCCGCCTTTAAGGCTCTGTTCAGCCGTATGGATATGGACAAAGTGAATGTTATGGTTGCTGCATCTAAGGAAAACATTAACACACCACAGAAAGTCAGTGGCCCATTGGCAGATGATCCCATTCAAGACACGATCACCTTTGATGATTTCGCTAAAGTTGATATGCGAATCGCCCTTATTAAACAAGCTGATTTCGTAGAAGGTTCAGATAAGTTACTGAAACTGAATCTGGATCTGGGTGGCGAAACTCGTCAGGTGTTTTCCGGTATCCGCTCCAGTTATCCTGATCCAAAAGCGCTGGAAGGCCGTTTGACCGTGATGGTGGCTAACCTGGCGCCGCGTAAAATGCGCTTTGGTGTTTCTGAAGGTATGGTAATGGCTGCTGGCCCTGGCGGAAAAGATATTTTCCTACTCAGCCCTGACAGCGGTGCACAACCCGGTATGCAAGTGAAATAGCAATAAATTCATCTTATGAATATATCTTAGCGGGGATCAGCCATGATCCCCGCTTTTTTAAATGTGATTTATGGCACATTTTCAGCGTTAATTGTATGATGAATGCCTCACTGGAATTAGGAATTTTGTTATGTCGTTTCGTGAAGTACTGATTATAGGTTGGCAGTACCTGCGAGCATTTGTACTGATTTATCTGTGTCTACTGGCAGGTAATGCCGTCTCTGCCCTGCTACCCATCACTATCCCTGGCAGTATTATCGGTATGTTGATATTGTTCGTTTTACTCGCTTTCCAGCTTATCCCTGCTCACTGGGCAAAACCCGGTTGTAGCCTGTTACTGAAAAATATGACCCTGCTGTTTCTGCCTATCGGTGTAGGCATTATGAATTATTACGATCAGATCAGCCAACAGATGCTACCGATTGTCCTTTCATGCTTGATCAGCACCGCCGTTGTTATGATTATCGTTGCTTACAGTTCCCATTATATTCACCGTGAACGTCCGGTTATTGGCTCCGTATCAGAAGTGAAGATTGAACAACAGAAACAAGAGAAATAAAAATGTTAAGTCATATTTGGTGGTCACTACCACTGACATTGATTGTATTCTACATTGCAAGAAAACTTTCACTACAGCTCAAAGTTCCCATTCTTAATCCTTTATTGGTTTCTATCGCAGTGCTTATTCCGATATTGATAATAACCAATACCCCCTATGATCACTATTTCGCAGGCAGCCGGATTTTAAATGATCTGCTCCAGCCCGCCGTGGTTGCGTTGGCATTTCCTTTATATGAACAGCTGCACCAGATCCGGGCCCAATGGAAATCCATCATCAGTATCTGTTTTATCGGCAGTATCGTTGCTATGGTGACAGGTACTGCTATTGCACTGTGGACAGGCGCCACACCTGAAATGGCAGCCTCTATACTTCCTAAATCAGTCACTACGCCTATCGCAATGGCAGTCGCCGATGCTATCGGCGGTATTCCTGCAATTAGCGCCGCTTGTGTCATTTTTGTCGGTATTCTTGGCGCCGTATTTGGTCATAACCTATTCGATATTTTGCAGGTAAAAACTAAAGCATCCCGCGGCTTAGCAATGGGAACCGCATCACATGCTTTAGGTACCGCCCGTTGCGCGGAAGTTAATTTTATTGAAGGCGCATATAGCTCATTAGCACTGATGACCTGCGGTATCATTACTTCACTGACGGCCCCTTTTGTGTTCCCAGTGCTACTATACTTATTTGGCTAGTTATAGTTAAAAAATTTGATGCAGATCTCTAAATTACTGGCTTTAATTACAAAAATTTCACCATCTATACCCAATAGATTTCAAGATGGATCGCGACGGCAAAGGAGCGAATCCCCGGGAGCATAGATAACTATGTCATAGATAACACTGTGACCGGGGTGAGTGAGTGCAGCCAACAAAGAGACAACTTGAAAGATAACAGGTATATATGATGTTAATCACATTAAAAACCTGACCAAACAGCCTAAAATTATCTTAACTTAATTTGGAGATCGTTCTATGCAAGCTCGTTTTCACTCTATCTGGGCACAGTTGCCATCTAAACTACAGGATGCACTTTTGCCCTATGCAGGAAACGACAACTTTCCTGCTATGCTTACCGCTGAACAAGCGAAATCCATCAAGAAAGCCTGTGGCTTTGACGATAACACATTGGCGATTGCTCTGCTGCCATTAGCAGCAGCATGTTCCCTCACGCCGATATCGCATTTTAATGTCGGTGCAATTGCCCGTGGAGAAAGCGGAAACCTCTACTTTGGTGCCAATATGGAATTTACCGGCGTGCCGTTACAGCAAACAATTCATGCTGAACAATGTGCTATCACCCACGCTTGGTTGCGGGGCGAGAAAAAATTGACATCCATTACCGTGAATTACTCTCCATGCGGTCACTGCCGTCAGTTTATGAACGAACTTAATAGTGGCACACAACTAGAGGTCCATCTACCAAAGCAAACACCTTCAACATTAGGTGACTATTTACCCGATTCATTTGGTCCAAACGATCTGGGGATTACCACTCTGTTAATGGACCCGATTAATCATGGCTATAAATTAGAAACCACCGATAAACTGGTACTAACTGCACTAGATGCAGCAAACCAGAGCCATGCCCCATACAGCAATTCATACAGTGGTATCGCACTTTTGGGAAAAAACGGAAAAATCTATTCTGGCCGTTACGCAGAAAATGCTGCATTTAACCCAAGCTTACCCCCACTACAAGCAGCACTGATTTTGATGAATATGTCTGGTGGTGATTATTTGGCTATCGAAAGAGCGGTACTCATTGAGGGAAAACACAGCCACTTATCCCAACGAAGCGCAACTCAATCCATACTCGCTACTTTGGGTTGTAGTAAATTTGAGCACTACACCTTCTAAGTTCGATGAAAAATTCAATTTTCCCTCTATATCAGATAGAGGGTTTTCCTCAATGAAAACAGTGAACGTAACATTTTATTAGCCAAATCTGGATGTTATCTCTCATTTTCACCCATAATACCTCTAATTAAGTAACATTTACTGTACATATTTTTCCTATCTCTTAGGATCTATAATTGACCTTGTTATCCATTTAGTTCAAAGAGTAAGATTCATGGAACTGGAACACGAAAGTAAACGTCCATTATATATTCCCTATGCTGGCCCAATCCTGTTGGAATTCCCCCTGCTGAATAAAGGCAGTGCCTTTACTGAAGAAGAGCGTAGCAACTTTAACCTGCATGGTTTATTACCTGAAGCCGTCGAAACCATCGAAGAGCAAGCTGAACGAGCCTATCGACAGTACCTTGATTTCGAAAATGATGCAGACAAACACATTTATCTGCGAAATATTCAGGACACTAACGAAACCCTGTTCTACCGCCTGCTGGATGCACATTTGAACGAAATGATGCCAATCATCTACACCCCAACTGTAGGTGAGGCTTGTGAACACTTTTCCGATATTTATCGCCGCGCCCGAGGCTTGTTCATCTCATACCCAAACAAAGCCCATATTGATGACATGCTGCAAAACGCGACCAAACAAAATGTAAAAGTTATCGTTGTTACCGATGGCGAACGCATTCTTGGCCTGGGTGACCAAGGTATTGGCGGGATGGGTATTCCTATCGGTAAGCTTTCCCTGTATACCGCCTGTGGTGGCATTAGCCCAGCCTATACGCTGCCAGTGGTACTGGATGTGGGAACTAATAACCCACAGCGCCTGAATGACCCACTATATATGGGCTGGCGTCATCCACGTATTACTGGTCAAGAATATGATGAATTCGTTGATGAATTTATTCAGGCCGTTAAACGCCGCTGGCCAAACGTATTGTTGCAATTTGAGGATTTTGCGCAAAAAAATGCCATGCCGCTACTCAACCGCTATCGCCATGAGATTTGCTGCTTTAATGATGATATTCAGGGAACGGCTGCTGTTACTCTGGGTAGCTTGATTGCAGCCAGCCGCGCTGCGGGTCGTCAATTGAAAGATCAAACTGTTACTTTCTTGGGAGCAGGTTCCGCCGGTTGTGGTATCGCAGAACAGATCGTTGCTCAGATGAAATCTGAAGGTTTAAGTGAAGAACAAGCTCGCGCTCGTATTTTCATGGTTGACCGTTTTGGTTTACTGACAGATAAGCTGCCAAATCTGTTGGATTTTCAGAACAAACTGGTACAAAAAAGCGACTCACTGATTGCATGGGATGTGAATAGCGATACAATCTCTCTACTCGATGTTGTTCGTAACGCCAAACCGACTGTCTTGATTGGTGTTTCAGGTCAAGCTGGCCTGTTTACAGAAGAGATCATCCGTGAGATGCACAAACACTGCGAACGTCCAATCGTAATGCCATTATCCAACCCGACCTCCCGTGTTGAAGCCCGCCCCGAAGATATTGTCAACTGGACCGATGGTGCCGCCTTGGTTGCAACAGGAAGCCCATTCCATCCGGTAAAATACAAAGGTCAGGAGTATCCAATCGCTCAGTGTAACAACTCCTACATCTTCCCTGGAATTGGCCTAGGTGCCATTGCATCAGGAGCCAAACTCGTCACTGATGGTATGTTGATGGCGGCAAGTCGGACACTGGCTGATTGTTCACCGTTGGCTCAAGAGGGTAAAGGCCCATTACTACCACTCATTGATGATATTCAGGCAGTTTCACGCAAAATTGCTAAACAAGTTGCAAAAGAAGCACAAATACAAGGTGTTGCAACTGTCACGTCAGATGGTGCACTGGATGAAGCTATTGAGCGAAACTTCTGGAAACCTGAATATCGCGTGTATAAACGCACTTCATTCTGATTTTTAGCCTTAAAAAGACCTAAAAAAGCCTGTCAGTCTTGCTGTCAGGTTTTTTTCTTACAGAGAAAACTTGCTTAGGCATTTCAGGTAAAGTAGCCTTTATTGAATTCAGTCATTGATGTATATAAAGGCAAAAGCATGTGGAAGCGCCTGATAATTGGTCTGTTATTCTTCTCAGGGGTGCTGATACTGACAGCCATTGCACTTGACCGCTGGATTAGTTGGAAAACGGCTCCCTATATCTTTGATGACCTCAAACAACTTCCTCAACGTGAAGTAGGTATGGTGCTTGGTACTTCTAAATATTACCTCTCTGGCGCACCCAATCAGTATTATATGTACCGTATTCAGGGAGCAGTGAATGCTTATAACAGTGACAAAATCAAATATCTGTTGCTAAGTGGTGACAATGCTCAGCAAAGCTATAACGAACCAGTAACCATGCGTAGGGATTTGGTAAGAGCGGGTATTCCTGCTGCAAATATCGTTTTGGATTTTGCTGGTTTCAGAACACTTGATTCAATCGTCAGAACCCGTAAAGTTTTTGATACCAATGATTTTACTATTATAACTCAACGATTCCATTGCGAACGGGCTATGTTTATCGCTATACATATGGGAATTGCCGCTCAGTGTTATGCGGTTTCTACACCCAAAAATATGATCACCGTTCGGTTACGCGAAATAATTGCTCGTCTTGGTGCCTTGACTGATCTTTATATTCTGAAACGTGAGCCTCGCTTCCTTGGCCCTTTGATCCCAATCCCTGCTCCGCACAAAGTACCGGAAGGCATAACGGGTTACCCGGCAGTAGCACCAGAAGAGTTACGCGAAATGGATCAAGCCCAGCCTAAGAGCGCCGGGCCAATGCAGCCGTAACATCACGCCAGCACCGTTCTAACGGTCCTTGTTGGTGACGGCGTAGCCACCAGCATGAAAAAAGAATATTCACCGCCCAGATGAGAGGAATAAATGCAAGTAACTCCAAGCGGCTAAATTGGCCAAACAACCCAAAGTGATAAAACAGCGTTGTGCAGACTAAGGTTTGCAGTAAATAATTACTCATAGCCATTCGTCCAACCTGGCTGAGCCAATAATTAATTCGCCAACCTGAAATCACCGGCCAAAAGCCATATATTAGCGCCATATAACCCAATGCCTGGAAAGGTATTACCAACTCGGAAAGAATATAGCCGACAATACCTGACCAAAAGTAATCCCAGCCATAAGCACATTGGATGACTACAGAAAGTATCTGAATGGCAGCACTAAGTGGTATCAGCAATAACGCTACATTTCGATAATGGCTCACTGAAAACTCACCTTTTAGCCAGCCATTACGCACTAATCCAGCCCCACATAACATAATGCCAATAAGCTGCCAGCCATACTGAGCAAACATCATGACCATCATCGATATGACTTGATTGAAACGCTCTTCTATTGCCAGCCAGCCACCACTTGTTTTCCAGAATGTTTCGTATAGCACATGGAATTCCGTCGGTTGCCAGCCATTATTATTAGATTCACCTCTTGATAAAAGCCCAAGAATAAATAACAGCGCTAATCCAACCAAATAAAAAATAGCGCCTTTCATAAACAACCTGTTGCTGGCGTTATTTTGACTAATCAGATAAAAACTAAAAAAACCCGCTAAACTGTAAGAGAGCAAGATATCACCATCCCACAGCAAAATGCCATGTATCCCCCCTATCAGGGCGAGTATGAGCAATCGCGGATAATTCCAGATTTTGCCCCTTGGCAGTAGTAACTCCAGTGTTGCACCAAATAAAAAGGCAAAAATACACAGGAATTTTCCCTGAGCAAAAATGCTGAGTACAGACCAAATAAGCAAATCAGATGAGGAAGCCGAGCCATTATATTCCGGGTTCAGATAAGCAGCAGATGGCAAAGCAAAACCAGAGATATTGAGTAGCAATATTCCCAGAATCGCCAGACCACGAATACTATCCAGTGTATCAATTCTCTGGCGAATCATGTTTATATCCCGATGTAAAAATTATCAATGGCGAGTCGTGCGTAAAAACTCCTGACGGGTATTCTGACTGGATTTAAACAGACCACCCAGAGACGTTGTTGTCGTGGTACTGGTTGCATCACGGATGCCTCGTGCCTTCACACAGTAATGGACCGCATCAATAGATACTGCGACATTATTGGTGCCAAGCAGTGTTTGTAATGCAATCAAAATCTGTTGTGTCAGGCGTTCTTGTACCTGCGGGCGCTGTGAGAAAAACTGCACAATGCGGTTAATTTTAGACAATCCAATCACTTTATCCTTTGGAATATAAGCAACGGTAGCTTTACCATCAATAGTCACAAAATGGTGTTCGCAAGTACTGGTCAACGTGATATCACGCACGGTCACCATTTCATCCACTTTCATTTTGTTTTCTATCAGTGTAATTTTCGGGAAATTACTGTAATCCAGCCCTGAAAAAATTTCGTCAACATACATTTTTGCAATACGGCTAGGAGTTTCCGCCAAACTGTCATCACTTAGATCAAGATTCAACAGTTTCATAATTTCCGTCATATGCTCCTCAATCCGCACCTTACGTACTTCCGGTGCCAACGCCTGACCACGCAAAGGAGTTTCAAGACCACGAGCTTCCAGCGCCGAATGCACAAGCTCAGCTTCTTTACTTAGGGATGACATTATTTTCTCCAAAGATATTACTTTCCATCATCTGGCGGGTAGTAAAATTGATGTTTGAATCATGGGTACCACAACAAGGTAATCACAACGCATTGGTAACTATTTCATACACTGTAAATGAGCACGTGGTGATTATCCAGTGATTGCTTTTCATTATCGTATGAATTTTTTACACACAAACTTCGCTGTTTGGTTTCTTCCTATTGCAAACTAACAACCCAGCAATCACCAGTGTAATAAATGCAACATACAGAGCGGGTTCCAATTTCCCAGTTACCGCAGTAGAAACCGCAGATAACATTGGCCCAACCAACTGCCCGATAGCATATACTGTAGTTAACAACCCAGCCATGTAGCGACTATGTTCTGGGGCTAATTCACGTCCATACTGAAACGCCATTTGCACCACGCACATAAAACCACCACCAACCAGCAAAGATCCTAACGCCAGACCACTTATTCCCGGCATAATCTCAGGCATAAGCACACCTACCGCCTGAATCCATAAAGTGATCGCCAGCCGGATTTGGGTTGTCAGTATACCACGGGTTAGAATAGCGAAACCAATGCCGATTACCGCAGCGGCACCAAATATAGGCCAGACAAACTGAGCAAACAAACTGCCAGGAAAACGCTCACTTGCCATTTGTGAAAGAAAAGTGGCAGGTAAAATATAACCAAACCCCGCCAAACTATAGCTCCATACCAATCGCTTAATTGCAGGTGTCAAAATCAGTTTTTTCACCTCTGTCTGCGAACGGTGTAGCTCACCACTACGAGGCAAATGCCGACTAACATAAACACTAAGTATCAGAGCCAAAATGCCATACAGTATCCATGCTTCGGCAGCATTCAGTTGCCATGCTTGAATACCTACCGCAAGGATGCCACTGATAAATATCCCCACGCCAGGTCCCGCAAACACAGCAGCACCCAACGCAGGACGGTTTAATCTGGCTAACTGTTCATTGACCCATGCCGCCGCCAACACTAATGTCCAGCCACTTGCCCAACCGATAAAAAAACGAGCGATACCGTGTAATACCGGTCCATTTAATAGCGCAGAAAGCAACGTAATGGTCACCGCTCCCCATAATCCTGTCCAGAGTCGATATTCAATAAATCTGCGCGCCCGCATCGCGTCATAGGAGCCAGCCAGGTAACCCAAATAGTTTAAAGCTGCGACGATACCCGCCCCGGTCAGGTTCAATTGGGATTCTGCAATCATTAAAGGAACTTGAGGCGTGAAGGTAAAACGCCCGATCCCCATAGCAACAACCAGAGCTAAAAACCCACTCATTGCGATATGGAAAGACTGATAGCTATGGCTCAGTTGGGAAGATTTTATATTGCTCATAGTGATGAAGACATTATTTTTAATTTATCATCATAAGCTATAACAAAAAATAAATATAATAGACACTTTTGACCAACAAAATTCTCCTCAAAGAACGTAAACTATTTCTGCCTATAATTAAAGAACAAGTAAGCTATGAATTACAGTACTGGAAATAGCAAAGTATATTATTTCTCATGTTCTGCATCATGAATTCACCTTGTTAAATTAAGTCCACACAAAATCACATCGAGCATTTACAACGTAATATTAACCAGACCTCTATCTAATAGTTCTATGCCCTTCATCTTTCAAGCAGCTGCTTTGTTGGCTGCGTTCACTCACCCCAGTCACAGAGTTATCTATGCTCACGGGGATTCACTCCCTTGCCGTCGCGATACATCTTGAAATCCATTGGGGATATAATGATACTGGCAAGCCTGTCTATAGGAGAGGTATGATTCGTCAAGCTACGTACTAAATTATTGAGGAGGTTTTTATGCATAAAGAATTCCAAGGTAAGACAGCCATTATTACTGGCGGTGCGACCGGTATCGGGCGAGCCATCAGTGTTATGTTGGCGAAACAAGGTGCAGCTGTAGCAGTGATCTATTCACAAAGTGAACTTGAGGCATTGGAAACAACCGAATCTATTATTAGGGATGGGGGACAAGCCATAGCAATAAAAGCGGATGTTGCCGACGAATCAGCAGTAAAAACCATGATAAACACCGTCGTGGAAAAATTTAACGGAATCGACTATCTAGTTAATAATGCAGGGACAACAAAGCAACTTCAATTTGAAGATCTTGAGGCTATATCTGATGATATTTGGGATACCATTATCGACGTTAATGTGAAAGGCACATTTCATTGCTGCCGATATGCTGCCCCCTATCTCAAAGCAAGAGCAGGAAGTGCTATTGTGAATGTTGGAAGTATCGCTGGCGAAACTGGCCTTGGTTCTTCTATTCCCTATGCAGTTTCCAAATCAGCGGTTCACGGACTAACAAGATCCCTAGCTCGGGCACTGGCTCCATCGATAAGGGTTAACTGCGTGGCACCTGGAGCGGTCGAAACAAGATGGTGGAAAGGAAGAGAGGAAAAAATGCAGATGCTCTGTACGCATTTGCCTTTAGGACGAATCGCAACACCAGAAGATATTGCAGAAGTCACCTTGATGTTATTAAAAGCAGAAGCAATGACAGGACAGATCATTAAGGTTGAATGTGGTCAAACTTTATAGACCCCACCGGCTTTTTAACCTGGCTATTACAACAGCAAACTTCAAGATACTAGGTTAATCGCAATATTCTATCTGTTTGTTACCTATTGTTTGCGGCGTTTTGGGCAACCAACACCCATATCGCCGCATTTATGCAATACATGAAACCTCGCCAAAGTTAAATATCGCTAACACATACGATGATCTCTGCCATAATAGCGCAATTACAAAATGCTATCTGGGAGTATCATTATGGATCACTGTCATACCTCTGAATTGATCTCTTTGGAACAAGCGCTGGAAAAAATTCTGACGCAAACGACACCACTGACTGACACAGAAACCGTCAGCCTTACCCAATCATCGGGGCGCATTACTGCTACAGATATTATTTCTCCTATTGATGTTCCACCTTTTGCTAACTCAGCAATGGATGGTTATGCAGTACGCTATGTCGATTTAAACAGCAATAAGCCACTACCTCTGGCAGGAAAAGCCCTAGCAGGTGTTCCTTTTCAAGGAGAATGGTCAGCGACAACCTGTATCCGAATTATGACTGGAGCGCCTATTCCTACTGGTGCTGATACTGTCATTATGCAAGAACACGCAGCAATTGCTGTTGATGGTATGGTTTTCACTCAACCAGCCAAACAAGGCCAGAATATCCGTTTGGCAGGCGAAGATATGACTAAAGGTGCAGTGGTACTACCGGCAGGCAGTAAATTATCCACTGCTCAATTGCCACTGATTGCATCTTTGGGAATCGCCAAAGTTGAAGTGGTCCGCAAATTGAAAGTTGCTATTTTTTCCACCGGTGATGAATTGCAAGCTATCGGTCAACCGCTTAAAGAAGGCCAAATTTATGATACCAATCGTTTTGCCATTCGCTTAATGCTGGAAAAACTGGGTTGCGACATAATTGATTTAGGTGTTATTGCAGATACCCCCGAAGCACTGCGCAATACTTTTGAAATAGCGGATCAAGGAGCTGATTTAGTTATCAGCAGTGGTGGCGTTTCTGTAGGTGAAGCAGACTACACCAAACAAATTCTGGATGAACTGGGAGAAATCAGCTTCTGGAAACTGGCAATAAAACCCGGCAAACCTTTTGCTTTTGGCAAACTAAAAAATTCCTGGTTCTGTGGTTTGCCCGGCAATCCGGTTTCAGCCGCCCTCACCTTCTACCAATTGGTTCAACCTTTAATCGCCCGCCTGTCTGGTTTTACTGCATGGCAACCACCAATGCGTATCCGTGCTAAGGTTACGACCCCCTTAAAAAAGACACCGGGAAGAACGGATTTCCAACGCGGGGTTGCTTCTGTGAATGAACAAGGGGAATTGGAAGTTCTTACTACAGGGCATCAAGGCTCTCATATATTCAGCTCATTTAGCTTGGGTAACTGCTTTATCGTTCTGGAACGCGAACGTGGACGGGTAGAAGCTGGCGAAAATGTCGAAATCGAATTGTTCAATCACTTACTAAAAAACGAATAATGACCATTGAACTGACAGACGAAGAAACCCTACGCTATAACCGTCAAATTGTCCTACGCGGATTTGATTTTGATGGTCAGGAAAAGCTGAAATCATCGAAAATACTGATAGTCGGTGCGGGTGGGTTAGGTTGTGCAGCATCCCAGTATTTGACAGCAGCAGGCGTAGGAACAATAACACTACTGGATTTTGATACTGTTTCTCTCTCAAACTTACAACGGCAGATCCTGCATCGAGACGAACGCATTGGGATGGCTAAAGTACAATCGGCACAAATAACTCTTCAAGCAATAAACCCACACGTCACAATCAAAACTGTTAATGCATTACTGGAAGATCAAGCGCTGGAGGAACTTATCGGTCAGAATGATGTGATATTGGATTGCTCTGATAATGTGGCGATTCGTGAACAACTAAACTGCCTGTGTCTCGCAAAGAAAATGCCTCTGATTTCTGGGGCAGCAATTCGTATGGAAGGACAACTGACAACATTTACTTATCAGCCGGATTCCCCTTGCTACCATTGCCTGAGTAGGCTGTTTGGTGAAAACAATTTAACTTGTGTAGAAATGGGTGTTATGGCACCACTGGTAGGAACCATCGGTACATTGCAGGCCATGGAAGCCATCAAACTACTTACCGGATACGGTAAGATAAACAGCGGAAAAGTTTTACTGTTTGATGCCATGACGATGCAATTTCGCAATATTACATTACTTAAAGATCCAAACTGCGAAGTGTGTAGTTGTTAATCCACTCATAGATGGAAATAACATACCCCGATTATCTGAACCGGGGTACGTTATTCTGCCAGGATATTACCCAATAATTCCCTGACTTCTCAAATACTCATCATAAGTCCCTTTAAAATCAACAACTTTATCAGATTTGATTTCCAGAATACGGCTTGCTAATGAGCTGACAAACTCCCGATCATGAGAAACAAATATCAAAGTACCTTTATACAATTCAAGAGCAAGGTTCAGGGATTCAATGGATTCCATATCCAGGTGGTTTGTTGGTTCATCCATTATCAGAATATTTGGCTGTTGCATCATCAGCTTGCCAAATAGCATCCGGCCCTTTTCACCACCAGATAATACTTTAACTTTCTTCTTAATATCATCCTGACCGAACAATAAACGCCCCAGTACACTGCGAACGGATTGTTCATCATCACCTTCTTTCTTCCACTGGCCCATCCAGTCAAAAACCGTCAGGTCGCAATCAAAATCGCCGGCATGATCCTGAGCATAGTAACCAATACTGCTATTTTCAGACCATTTAACCGTGCCACTGTTTAGTTCTGTTTCACCAACCAAGCTTTTCAGGAAAGTCGTTTTACCTATGCCGTTAGCACCGATAACTGCCATTTTCTCGCCAACTTCTGACAAAAGGCTGAGATTTTTAAACAAAGGACCATTGTCATAACCTTTAGTCAAACCTTCCAGTTCCAGAGCATTACGGAATAATTTTTTATCCTGTTCAAAACGGATATACGGATTTTGACGGCTGGATGCTTTAACTTCTTCCAATTGGATCTTATCAATCTGACGGGCACGGGAAGTCGCTTGTTTTGATTTAGAAGCATTAGCACTGAAGCGGCTGACGAAAGACTGCAACTCCGCAATTTGTGCTTTCTTCTTCGCATTATCAGCCACCAAACGTTCACGAGCCTGAGTTGCGGCAACCATATATTCATCATAATTACCGGGGAATAGACGTAATTCACCATAATCAAGATCTGCCATGTGAGTACAGACCGTATTCAGGAAGTGACGATCATGGGAAATAATGATCATGGTGCTGTCTCGATCATTCAGCACCTGTTCCAACCAACGAATAGTATCAATATCCAGGTTGTTAGTTGGCTCATCTAATAACAGAACATCAGGATTAGAAAACAGTGCCTGAGCCAGCAATACACGCAATTTCCAGCCTGGAGCCACTTCGCTCATCAAGCCATAATGCTGCTCTACCGGGATACCAACACCCAGCAGCAGCTCCCCGGCACGCGCTTCGGCACTATAACCATCCATCTCACCATAGGCTACTTCCAAATCCGCAACACGATAGCCATCTTCTTCACTCATTTCTGCCAGCGCATAGATACGGTCACGTTCCTGTTTCACCTGCCACAATTCCGTGTGCCCCATAATCACGGTATCCAGTACAGTGAACTCTTCAAAGGCAAATTGATCCTGACGTAGTTTACCAATACGCTCATTGGGGTCCATGCTGACATTGCCAGCAGTTGGTGCCAGATCGCCACCAAGAATTTTCATAAAAGTGGATTTACCAGAACCATTAGCGCCAATCAGACCATAACGGTTACCGTTACCAAATTTGACAGAAATGTTTTCAAACAGGGGCTTACTGCCAAATTGCATGGTGATGTTGTTTGTACTTAACACAGCATTCGCTCTTAAATTAGAAACAAAAGGGAAATCGGAAAAATCGATAGCGGCGCATTATGCCACAACAAGAGTAAGAGGTCGCGGGAAGTTTTGAGCATTCTTTGAGCTAACAAAGGCGCAATATAGAGTTATGTTGTAACTGTAAGAAAACAATGCACATGTTCCCGGGGATTCACTCCCTTGCCGTCGCGATCCATCTTGAAATCCATTAGGTATAGATCTATTTAATTGATTTTCTGAAAAAAACCACCCGCTCTGTTTCCATAAATCCAAGTGATAAATGAAGATTCTGTGATTGTTGATTATTTATATCGGTATCAGATGCCATTTCAGTACATCCATGAGCATTAGCCCAACGATTAATATGTGTAACAAGTTGAGTCGCCAAACCTTTCCTTCTGAATTCCGGGGTAATATAGATCCCTTCAAGATAAGCTACAGGTGAAGAATTACACCCATTTACATATTCAAAGCGCAGTGAAGCCTCTGCAAAACCACAAAAATCACCGGTACCAGATTGGATCATAAAAGCGACTTGATTATCAGAATCTAAAATCGAGTTCATCTCTTCGCTATGCTCTTCTTCTGATGCCGCAGGCCATAATGCACTACGCAGATATAACCAATCATTAAAATTATAACTATTACTTATCACAATCTGGTAGAGATCATTTTTAGACTGAATATATGGTGGTTGCTGATGTTTTCTATTCATTCTTGGCTCAGACATTCTTTCTTAGTCAATAAAGTTGTTAATTCGTTGGTGAAAATAATTTCTATATCTTATATACCTGTTATCTTTCAAGTTGCTTCTTTGTTGGCTGCACTCACTCACCCCGGTCACAGAGTTATCTATGCTCCCGGGGATTCGCTCCCTTGCCGTCGCGATCCATCTTGAAATCTATTGGGTATAGACACTTTATCAAGATTATCTTCGATATCTATTCATTTATAAATCTTTAGGGACAACACAACAAGTTATTACTCGGAGAATTCAATTTCTTATTTTATTGTAGAGAAGCCCCGGGCAACCCGAGGCATTCTTCCAGCTCAAAGACTTGCTTGCAAGATACGATAGCTAATATCTAGCGTGATATCCCCTTTAATTCTCCTCGCAGGATTTAATTATCAGGGCCAACACGGACAACTAATTTGCCGAAATTATGACCTTGTAACAGACCAATAAACGCCTCTGGAGCATTTTCCAAACCTGTCACTATCTCTTCACGGTATTTGATCTGCCCTTCAGCGAGCCAAGTGGACATATCACGCCAGAATTCATCAAAACGCCGAGCATAATGATCAGAAATAATGAACCCCTCCATTCGAATTCGCTTCTGTAACAATTGCCCCATTAACAAAGGCGAACGATCTGGCCCTTTCGGAACACGGGTCGCGTTGTAGAGAGACACCATCCCACAAATCGGAATGCGAGCAAAAGTATTGAGCAATGGCAAAACTGCGTTAAACACTTTGCCCCCCACGTTTTCAAAATAAATATCGATACCTTTAGGACAAGCACTATTCAATTGGTCAGCAAAGTCTGGATCATGGTGGTCAAGGCAAGCATCAAATCCTAACACATCAACAGCATAGCGGCATTTTTCTGTACCACCTGCGACACCAACGACGTAACAGCCTTTAAGCTTACCAATTTGACCAACTGTTGCCCCTACCGGACCCGTTGCAGCCGCAACAACTAATGTTTCACCCGCTTTAGGTTGACCAATATCTAATAGCCCCGTATAAGCAGTAAAGCCAGGCATACCCAGCACGCCTAATGTATAAGACGGATGAGAAGGCGATTGCCCTAAATTGGTAAGATTACTACCATCGGAAATGGCATAATCCTGCCAACCGCCATCCGCCAATACCCAATCACCAATCTGATATCCCGGATGATTTGAAGACACTACCCGGCTTATCGTTGAACCAACCATGACATCATCAAGTTCTACCGATGGAGTATAAGAGGCTTCATCATTCATACGCCCGCGCATGTAAGGGTCCAGCGAAAGAAAAACACTACGTAACAAAAGTTCCCCCTCCTTAATCTCAGGAATAGGTTGCTGTTCCTGACGAAAATTAGAGGATGTAGGAGCACCATGCGGACGTGAAGCTAGTACGATACGGCGATTTATTTGTTGCGTTTGAAACATTCATATTCTCCTTCAACATAACGTCAATATCATCGAAATATCCTAAAAGTAGACTAGTCGTCTAACGCTTAGGTATAAAAAAACACAGGTGAATAGTGATATCTCCAACAGTGTTTTTGCCTTTTATGCCTCCAGCAATCGTTTCGTAGTCACCAAAGCATTCTATAACGGTGCGCTACTCTCCGTGATCTTAGCCATCTAAACTGGTGCTCAACCCAATCTGGAATAAGGTTTCAGTCAATGGAAAGATTTCTTCAGCAGTACAATTCAACCCACCTTCTTGACATCCTCTACTCCCACCTTCTCACTTCGTGACTCAGGCGGGTGGGGAGCGCTATCACCTGACCGCCTCGCCAGCGCTGCTTGTACTTTAGATTTTCCTTAGCAGTCCGCTATGATGTTATTCATCTTTTCTAGATAATGCGTCAAGCAATCTTCAAGCATAGTAGCGTCAAATACCTCTTTTAACGCCAAATAATAGCAAAACGCGCCTTTTAACAATCTTGACACTTTCAAAATTTTATTGAGTCTAACCGCTACAAAACCTTTACACCCAATAATTTGTTGAGCGATTTCTAGAATGTGCTGACATATATCTTGGGAGTTTCTGTTCGTTTGCATGGACATAGCGTACACATTATTAAAACAGTCGTCTATAATTAAACCGAAATTTCCCTGTCGACAAAAAAAGGTATGAAATTACATTTTAATACAACTTACTATCCTCTTCCCGCTGACCTATAACTTAATTCTGAAACATAATTACTGCTCCAAAATTTCATCAATAGAATAATCCAGTAATGATGGAAACCTTTAATTTTCACTTTTAACAGAATAGCGAGAAGTTCCTTGCTTATTGATATTGTAAATTATAAAACAATACCGTAATGTGATTTCAATTTAACGTAAAACGCAATCCTTAATTAAAACAATAAGTAAAATATACCCAATAGATTTCAAGATGCATCGCGACAGCAAGGGAGCGAATCCCCGGGAGCATAGATAACTATGTCATAGATAACACTGTGACCGGGGTGAGTAAGTGCAGCCAACAAAGAGGCAACTTGAAAGATAACAGGTATAAATAGCTAAATATCATTCACTCTCCCAATATTAAGCATTGATGATATCGCGTTTACAATAATTCCCTTTTTCTGATATTTTTATCAAACATGTAATAATACCCTCAGTGAATATAATCTTGGATCATTATATAATTTTCTCTTAATCAATAAGTAAATAAACCTATAATCAATAACCGGGAATTATCAAATTAGTGTATATGATTATCGTTGTGTCAAATAAATACAGCTTGTTACCAAATTATACTCATTCAATATCACAACGCATTAACATTTCATCAATAAAATTGCAAATTCATGCTCGATAAATAATAAAATAATCATTAATTAACCATAAACCTGGCAACCAAATTTTGTTTTTCATTACAATCACTTTGTATATAAATTATTAAAAACATAGATATATTTTATCATCTACATTTATGTTTTTAAGTATAAAAATATAATTAATCTCTTATTATTTTATAATAAAACTCAAAGGGTAAAAAAATTGCATTCATCTCAAATAAAAGGTATCTTTAAAAAACACCGAAATTAAGAAAAGTTTTTATTTGTATAGTTAATAGATAGTTTGTCTTTTTAGTATTTAAAATAGATAAGAATTATCACTAACTATAATGTAGATGGTTACAGTAGTGAATAAGAAGTTCTAAATACAAATAAATTAACTTTAAGGAAAAATTATGAAACGGAATTCTAATGAGTCGGTTCCACTCAAGATATTTATCTAATCAAATAGGTTAAATTTAAATCTTGGTATTTTTTAAACATATTTTTAGAATTAATCACAAGAGGTAATACCATGTCAGAGATCGAAGCAATTTCATTAAAAGCACCAATCAGTGTTATTGCAAAAGTAACGAATAAATCAGAATATAAACTCAAACTTATCCAAGATTCTATTCGCTTAGATCAAGGTGAGTGGACAACTCTTCCTCCCCAAGTAATTAATAGAAACAATGATAGCACTCCTGGAAAAGCGATTTGGAGAAGTGACTCAAATAGTATCATTAGTGGTGTTTCAGGACGCTGTACTTATGTATTTGTAGATAGCAAAGGCGAAATCTATAGCATTTATATTACATGGAATAATCCTCTGATTGGAAGCAGCAGCTATTCAATATCAACAGATTATGAAGGTGATGATTTACATCTGTCCTATACAGCAGACATTGGTAATAACCCAATAGTAGAATATACTATTGTAAGCTAATATTTAATAATCTATATTAACAACCATTCCTGTGAAAAATATTTCAATCAATATTTCCTCAACAGGAATGGTTTATTTAAATATGTAACATCTCCCATTTCAATCAAAGATTAATTTCCGTTATGCTGCCACCTTCTAAATAACGCCCTTTTTCATAAAAGTTTGTATTATTTTCCTATAATCCCATTGATACTTCTTTTTATTATATACCCTTCATCCTTCAAGTTGCTGCTTTGTTGGCTGCGTTCACTTGCCGCCTCGCTGCAAATTGAAATCTATTGGGTACAAAATGGTCATTAATAAGTTTTTACAGATGGTGCCTGGTAGGTGTTAAAACGATCAAGTAAGATGATAGGATCTTGTTCGATTATTGCCATATGACGATATTTTTCATGCAAAAATTGTTCATCGGCCATTCTATTAATCATAGAAACCAACGGATCATAAAAATTATTAATATTCAGAATACCACAGGGCTTAGTGTGCAACCCAATCTGGTTCCAAGTAAATACTTCGCTGAACTCTTCTAACGTACCAAAGCCACCAGGTAAAGCAACAAAAGCATCAGCTAATTCAATCATCTTACTTTTACGCTGATGCATAGTTTCGACAATGTATAATTCTGTTAAGTTCTTATGTGATATTTCACGCTTTTCCAACAATGTTGGTATAACACCAATAACTTTACCGCCCTCTTTCAGAACAGTATCAGCAACAGTTCCCATAATGCCTACACTGGCCCCACCATAAATTAAAGTAATCTCACGCTTAACTAATTCTTTCGCAAAAAGAATAGCATTTTCTTTATAGATTTCAGATATACCGAGGCTTGAACCACAATAAACGGCAATACTTTTCATTATCTAAGTCCCTGTTACTTTATATTCACTGTAATAAATATAATTATACATTGATATAACTATTACACAACTCATTTATGTATAGAGATAATATAAATTAGAAAATTAATTCCAGTAAAATCAGAATAATAAAGAAATTATCAATCATCGATGAATTAACCACATTTCATAATGCTATTTGATTTTTTAGAGAATAATCACCCAATACTGAAAAACAATTTTACTATTTTATATAATCTAATCTAATCTAATCTAATGAATGGATAATATTTACTTAAAATTATATTTCTCAAACCTATTGAGTTATCTGCCTTTCACTGAGAAAATTGCCAACCAGATCACTTAATTTTCATTGAGGTTTTGTCCGGATGTCTTCTTCCAAGCTCCAAAAGAGTGCTTTTCCGTTAATACCGATAATACTGTTATTACTTGCCATGACGTCAATTCAGAGCGGTGCTTCTCTTGCTAAAATGTTGTTTCCGGTCATCGGCGCACCTGGCGTTACTGCTTTACGACTGGGTCTTGGAACTATCATTCTATTTCTTATTTTTAAACCCTGGCGCCTGCGTTTTCGCCGAGATTCAATTATGCCACTACTTACCTATGGCATTGCGCTCGGGGCAATGAACTATTCGTTTTATATGGCATTAACCACGATTCCTTTAGGTATTGCCGTTGCTCTTGAGTTTACCGGCCCACTAGCCGTAGCTATGTTCTCATCACGCCGGCCAATAGATTTTCTCTGGGTTGCGCTGGTTATCGCAGGTCTGGCTTTCCTGTTACCGATTGGCAATAATATTAATGGCTTAGACCCTGTGGGGATTATTTATGCACTCAGTGCTGGTGTTTGCTGGGCACTATATATTATTTTCGGCCAACGCGCGGGAGCAGGTTACGGAGCAGCAACAGTCTCTATCGGTTCACTTATCGCTGCCTTAATATTTTTCCCTGTTGGGCTGATACAAACGGGTCCAGAACTGTTATTTGATATGTCAATTATGCCTCTGGCTCTGGCAATCGCTATTCTGTCTACTGCATTCCCATATACATTAGAAATGATTGCTCTAACCCGTTTACCCGCACAAACATTTGGTACCTTGATGAGTCTTGAACCCGCCCTCGGCGCTTTATCTGGTATTGCGTTCCTCAATGAACATCTAACGACAACTCAATGGCTGGCCCTATTTTGCATTATTTTCTCCTCTATCGGTTCTACATCAACCATTAAAAGGAAGTCTAAAATAGTAGAAGTCGATTAATAATTTTATTTAATTGAAATAAAATGGCGACCGGAGTAATTAATAGGATAATTCTCCGGTTATTTATCAAAAAAATCGCTATTATTCACCACTTAATGAGTCCTGCATATTTTTCTAAATAATCATCCTGTTTTTTGAATTATTATATTGATATATACCCAATAGATTTCAATTTGCAGCGCGGCGGCAAGTGAACGCATCCCTAGGAGCATAGATAACTATGTGACTAGGGTAAGTGAACGCAGCCAACAAAGCAGCAACTTGAAGGATGAAGGGTATATAATTACATGACTTCATTGTTAATGTATTAATTCTAATTTTACCTAAAATCTTTTATAAGAATAGACTATTGATTTAATAGGAATAAGCTATATGATTCAAGCTCAATGTCGAGTTATACTCGTTATCTTTCAAGTTACCTCTTTGTTGGCTGCACTCACCCGGTCACAGAGTTCTCTATGACATAGTTATCTATGCTCCCGGGGATTCGCTCCCTTGCCGTCGCGATGCATCTTGAAATCCATAGGGTATATATTAATTTCAATAAATGAGAAATTCATTATTAATACTAAGGGAAAACTATTATGGATACGGCCAAATTAATTAAAACACAACCATCCACACTACTTTATACTCGTAATGATGTTGACGATGATATTAAGCAGGAAACAATTGAAATTCTGAATCATATGGTGATCCATTTTATTGATCTTTCCCTGCTCACCAAACAAGCACATTGGAATATGCGTGGCAGAAACTTCATTTCTATCCACGAAATGCTAGATAACTTCCATGTAACTATTACTGAACACATGGATACTTTCGCAGAAAGAGTTGTGCAACTGGGTGGAATCACGCTTGGAACTGTACAAGCCGTGAATAAACATACTTTACTGAGAAGCTACCCGATAGATATCCATAACGTGCAAGATCATCTGAAAGCACTGGCTGACCGTTACGCCGTTGTTGCTAATGATATACGCACAACTATTGATGAAATTGAAGACGAAAATACGGCAGATATAATTACCGCAGCCTCCCGTGACCTCGACAAATTCTTATGGTTTATTGAAGCAAACATTGAGCAATAAAACATCATAACAGCTCTGCGTTACTTACAGGACTATGCTAACACCGTAGTCCTGTTTATATCAGCCTTGCACCACCGAAGGCTCCGGCATTGAAAAACATCATAAAATTCCCGTCATGCAGACAAATTTCGTCATATCCTTTAAAAATAAGCATAAATTGTCTATAATCTACGCTTTATTTCATAAATAACTTGAGGAAATAATAAAATGGATACCGAAGTAAAAGACAGTAATGGTACTGTGCTTAATGATGGTGATTCTGTTCAAGTCATCAAAGACCTGAAAGTCAAAGGCACATCTGCAACTTTAAAACGCGGTACTGTGATTAAAAATATCCGCTTAAACCATCGTGAAGATGAAATCGAATGTAACGCAGACAAAATCAAAGGTTTAGTGTTGAAAACCTGCTTTCTAAAAAAAGTAGGATAAACAACACGTTCTGCCGATTTTATTCATAAAGGATAAATAAATTACAAATTTTCGTGTAAGTTATTTATCCTTTTCATTTTCTGAAAGAATTTCCGGTTGCTCAATCGGGAAAACCGGCAGAGCATTTAATAACCTCAATCCATATTTTTTGCTTAGCAAACGCCGGTCATAAATAACCACATCACCATAACATTCATGGCTACGAATAAGCCTTCCTACCTGCTGAATAAGGCTGAAAGAAGCACTTGGCAAACTTTGAACCTCAAAGGGGTAACGTTTAAGCGATTTCAACCATTCACCTTCAGTAATAATTACCGGATTGTTAACTGGAGGAAATGCGATTTTATGAATGTGAACCTGAGACAGATAATCACCCTTTAAATCCAGACCTTCAGCAAAAGATTGCAACCCAACCAACACACTACATTGCCCTTCATTTATACGCTGACAATGCGTTTCAACTAACCGATAACGCGGCTGATCCCCCTGAACAAGTAACATCAAACGTAAATCCGTCACATAAGTGAGAAAAATATCCATAGCTCTCTGACTACTGAACAAAATCAGCATCCCTTTATGTTTCCGACTCAACAATTGGGCCCTGAAATAACGCGCCATTTCTTCCAAATGAGCAGTTTCATTGTCAATTGTCGGCTCCAGCGACATTTTGGGAATAACCAGCTTTCCCTGCCGTACATGATCAAAAGGTGATGATAACGTGACAAAACGGTCACCCGCTTTTTCAGTTAACCCAGTCAATTCCTGAATACGGGAAAAACTGTTCAGGGAACGAAGTGTTGCTGATGTCACAACCACATGAGGAATATTACGCCAAAGCAACTGATGGAGCTGTTCACTAACTCTGATACCTGCGCAATAGAAATAAAGGTGTGACTGATTTTTTTCATAGCGGCGTCTCAACCATTTTGATACCGGTGCACTAGATGACTCTTCCAATGAAGCCAACCGCCATAATTTGGTCATATTTTCAAAATATCCAAGCGTGCGACTAGTATGCAAAATAGCCCGATGCAATCTGCCAATATCCTGTTTAGCTGTCTGCTCACTCAAATCATTCAGTATCGCTTCTGCCAACCCACGTAAACCATCGGTCAATTTGAACAATTGCTGGCAGCAAAGTAGCAAGTTATCCGGTAACTTCCCCATCTCAAACAAATACTCATCTATCTTACTTTTCTCAGGTAAGAGTGCCTGAGTCACAGTAGCAAGTTCTTTAAAACATTCCCGTAGTTTTTCATTATGTTCATTAAGACGGCCAGCATTAGCCAGACGTGGAGGCTTTGCAGGATGGAATTGCACCAGATATTGCTCAACATGGCGGATAAAAGTATCTAACTGACCATTAAGTTGAAACAGTGTAATGTCTCCTTCAACTTCCAGTGAATCCCGAGCAACATCCGGTATATGATGGCCTTCATCAAGTACTAATAACAAATTCTTGGCGTCGGGTAGCACCGATTCACTCTCCAGTGCCGCCATCACCAACGCATGGTTAGCGACCACGACATCCACATTTTCGATTTCACGGCGAGCAATAAAAAATGGACAACGATGATAGTATTGACAATTACGTCCAAGGCAGTTTGCTTTATCTGTGCTAACTTTCGACCATAAAGTATCAGACAAAGCCAGTTTGTGGTGATCACGCAACCCATCCCAAGCAAAAGTTGTATAGTCACTGTGCAACCTGCGACACAGTTCTCTCTCTTCACTATTAGCAAGTTCTGTTTTGTCCTCAACCAAAAATATTAAATCTATCTGTCCACTGTTGTTTGCACAGATGGCTTCGAGATTACGCGGGCAAACATAACGACCACGCCCAAAGGCCCCAGTAAATTTCAAATCGGGAATGATTTTGCGTAGCAAAGGAAGATCTTTGCTGTAAATCTGATCCTGTAAAGCAACATTAGCAGTACTAACGACCAATGGCTTACTTTCTGATCTGCTCACAGCAATGCCAGGGATCAAATAAGAAAGGGTTTTACCGATTCCGGTTGGCGCTTCAATAACTAAATGACGCCCTTCTTGATCGGCAAGCGTTTTTGCAACTTCGGCAATCATCTGCCTCTGTGGCGCGCGGGGAATAAAGCCATTAATGTGTTGAGGTAACGCCTTATACCACTGGCTTATTTGATTTTTTATTGAACTGGAAAGTGCCATTGAACTCTGCTGTCATAAAACCGAAGCACTATTTTCCCACAGAGCAGAAATGAAATCAGCTCAATATCGAGACTACAAGGCTAATTAAATAATTTAACGCCAATTTCATGTCAATAAGAGGCGGACTAAACACACCAATAGTATATGACAATGACATTCATTTAACTTCATCTACTTAGCTACTCAAAGCATCATTCATAATCCAAAAAGTAAGTTGGTTATTGCCTTGTCAGCTATTCAGAACCCTATATACTTTCTATTTTCTATGGCACCAGAGAACAATAATGAAAAAATTACTTATCATGTTCATCGCTATCTTTGCATTCGGTTCAATCGGCGGCGTATTTTTAGCGGGCCTTAATATGTACACCCGCTCAACCACACCAATGGAACCACCAACCAGTCAACAACAAGAGGCAACTACAGCGCCGATACAGCAATGATAACGGACCACGACACGATTTTATCTTTTATATAAAGTAGGAGCTTCCATGAATAATTCATACTTTGTCAGTGCACAATGGCTGAAGGATCATCTTGATGATGAAAATATCGTCATCCTTGATACAACCGCACCACCACCACCTCAACAAATTGATTGTCATAAACTCTGGCTAGATACACACATTCCCGGTGCCCAATTTTTTGATTTGGATAAAATTGCAAATCATCAAAGCGGATTACCTCATATGCTGCCAGATCCGCAAACGTTTAGTCAGGCTGTTGGAGCAATGGGCATTAGCGAAAATCATCTAGTCGTGGTTTACGACCAAGGCAATATGTTCTCTGCCCCTCGCGCATGGTGGACCTTCAAAATATTCGGCAGCCACAACGTTCGTATTCTTAATGGAGGTTTACAAGGCTGGCAACAAGCAGGATTTACAACAGAATCAGGTGAAGTGACACGCAATCCTCAAACCTTTAATACCCGTTTCGATGCCAGCAAAGTGAAATCACTGCAACAAATTCTGGCTTCGTTAAATGATCCACAAATTCAAATCGTGGATGCCAGAGCAACGGACCGTTTTCAAGCTAAAGCACCAGAGCCACGCCCTGGACTAAGAATGGGCCATATTCCTGGTAGTAAAAACGTTCCGTGGACTATGCTGGTAGAGAATGGTCACTTTAAATCATCAGCTGAAATTACAGATATTTTCCGTAAACAAGACGTTGACTTAAATAAACCTGTTATCGCGAGTTGTGGCTCAGGTATGACAGCCGCTGTTTTGGTACTAGGTTTAGATATAATCGGCAAGAAAGATAGTTACTTATACGATGGATCATGGGCTGAATGGGGAGCAAATGATGCCCTACCTCTGAAGAAATGATTAACCACAAAAGGGCATATTCACCCTATGCCCTACAATAAATAAAATAATCCCAGGATAAACTGTAAGTATTGACTTTGTAAATAATATAACCACTATTTAATACAAACATTCTGATATGCCTTTTTGATAATGAAATAGCATCCTACTTAATAATTTTCATATCGTTATTATTCAATTTATTAACTCCTTAATTAATGTTGTTTTTATCAAATAAAGTCACATGAAATAATTAAATAAGTATATTTAAATATTATTATCATTAACTTAAAATTCAACTCTATATTTTATTTAAAAATAAGATTAAGCTTATACATAGTATGTAAGGAAAATTGCATTCAAGTGTATTCAAAAGCTTTTGCTTGAACACTGCCTTGAAGCCCCTTTACTACAAAGAACAACAGATAAAATACCCAGGTACAGTAAATTATAAAAGAGTTGAATATTAATGTCTTAACTAGAACACAATATCAGCATTTATATTATCAAGATGGAGAGTAAAAATGGCTATTTACCTTAAAGATCAAAAAATAAATCTTGCGCTAAGCTTTATCAGTGGCTCAGGAAGCATAATAACCGAAAAACCAGAACCCACTCTCGTTGCAGAAAATATTAAAGAATCATTGGAAAAGAGTCTGGTTACGGCCAATAGTTTCTCTATCGTTTGGGGGCCTGCTGTCTTTCGTATTAATAATGGCGAAAACGCTAAGGATAATAAAGACGACCACGTTTTATTCATTGTGAAAAACCGCAGATCCCCATATGACTATCGAATCGTTATCCGAGGGTCATGGTCTGACATTAATTGGCAAGTTGAAAACTTTGCTGTACACGAAACTGTAAACTGGTCACTTTGGGACCCCAATATTCCTGAAGAATTTAAAGATGCCAAGATCTCTTATGGAACGCATATAGCATTAGACTATATTGTTAACCAAGTAAAAAGTAATAATACTCCTGGTTACGGCGAATCACTCATTGATGCAATTGATAAAATTGCCCAAGAAAAAGGAGTGCACAATATTACCATTACAGGGCACAGCTTAGGCGGCATTCTAGCTTCTACTCTCGGATTATACTTAAAACGGTTATATCTTAATAAGCGAAAAAATAATATTCGTATTCATGTTTGCTCTTTTGCTAATCCAAATACCGGTAATGATGTTTTTGCATCTTATATTAAATATGTCTTTAACGGCTCGTCAGTAACGAGCTATAAGAGCAATTTTTTAAGGATCTATAATCGTAAAGATGTTATTTCCTTGATCTGGAATTTGGATGGATTAGAAACAATTCCGACCATCTATGAACCATTAATTAAACTAGATGAAGAATTAATTAATAAATTTAAAAAGATTGTTCTTCTTGTAAAAGATAAAGGTTATACAAAACTCACTCCAAATTTACCTTTTACATCACCTATTTTAGAATTAAATCTAAATAAACAAGTCATTTTTCAACATATTACAGCATATGCAAATCAATATGGTATGAATTTAGTTGAAGTCAATGACGGTACTCAACCACCTATTGATGATATTGTTGTTATTAACAGTAATTTATCTCAAGATATTGTCGCCTATTTCTTACTTATACCTATTCCCGAAGATAACACTAATATTGCATAATCTGATTTATACCCGTTATCTTTCAAGTTGCCTGTTTGTTGGCTGCACTCACTCACCCCGGTCACAGAGTTATCTATGCTCCCGGGGATTCGCTCCCTTGCCGTCGCGATACATCTTGAAATCCATCGGGTATATATTGTTTTTTTATCCCAAAAAAATGGAGCTTTTAATAAAAGCTCCATTGAATACGATATCACTTATTTAAACATAATAATAAAATCATATTTATACAAACAATACTAATTCATTATTATTTAAGAATAATATCAATACTATTTCCCTACATTACTATTCTTTGGAAATTAATATAACATTGTAAAATTGCAATAATATTTTCACGTAATCATTAAACTTATAGCTCTTGTTATTCGCTTTTAATTTCATAATGAATAATTTATATTTTGTCAAATAAAACAATATCAAAAATTTCCATGAACTTATTTGACATATTTAAAAGTTATTATTAACTTTAAGTTTAATTCTACTTTTTATCTGAATAGAAGACTAAAAACATTAACTTTTGATGTTTAAACCTAAACATCAGACTAACATTTTTCATATAAAAAATAGGGAGTAAAAATGACTATCTCTTATGAAAACCAAAAGGTAAATCTCGCACTAAGCCTTATTATTAACTCTGGAGGTATAAAAACTTACAAACCAGAACCGGGCATCGTCTCGGAAAATATCCAAAAATCATTGGAAAGCAGTAAGGCTACCGCGAATAAATTCTCTATCGTTTGGGGGCCTGCTGTATTTCGTGTTGACAGCGTTGATATTGATAAGAAAAAAAGTGTTATAGACAAAAAGGACGATCATGTTTTGTTCATTGTGCAAAATCGCTATGACCCAAATGACTACCGCGTTGTCATTCGGGGATCATGGTCTGATATTAACTGGCTCAATGAGGATATTATTGTCTGTAAAACTACAGACTGGGCGCTATGGGATTCAAAATCACCTAAAAATGCGAAGATTGCTTATGGAACGAATATGGCATTGGATTACATTATTAATCAAATGAAAAGCAACAACTCTCCGGGTTATGGAGAATCGCTCACTGATGCAATTGATAAAATTGCCCTGAAAGGAGGGATACAAAATATTACCATTACAGGACACAGTTTGGGAGGCGTGCTGGCTTCTACCATTGGTTTATATCTAAAGAGACAGTACCTCGATAAAGGAAACAATAATATTCGTATTCATGTTTGTGCCTTTGCAGGCCCCACTGCCGGTAACGATGTTTTTGCTTCCTACACTGAATCTGTTCTTAATGAAATATCTACTGTTGGTTATAACAGTGATTTTCTGAGAATTCATAATAGTATAGATGTCGTTCCCCTAGCCTGGCATATAAATGGATTGGAGAAAATTAAGACTATTTATCCAATATTAACTGGCACAATTAACACTCTTATTTTTTTTGTTCTCGGTAAAAATTACACTCAAATCTTCCCAGATTTCTCTATTCATTCAGATATTCCAATATCACCTATAATGTCGTTTGACGATCTACTCATTAATATCGGGAATCAACATGTTTATGCCTATACCAAAGAGTATGACATGAGTTTCATTACCATTGATGATAGTTCAAATATACCGACTGATTACGATATTATTGTGGTTAATGATAGCCTATCCGAAAGTATTGCTGAACTTTTCAAGTTTCTAACCAAAGGTAAAATCGATATTGCATAATTTTATTTTATTATGCATAGCTTTGATTTAGCATAAATGGAGCCTATATTATAGGTTCCATGCACGGTAATAAATTACATTTTAATAGAGTAATTCAATTATTTCTTCCTACATATCACTAAAATTACACCCATTCACTATCACTCACTTTGTAGATATACCCAATAGATTTCAAATTGCAGCACGGCGGCAAGTGAACGCATCCCCAAGAGCATAGATAACGATGTGACTGGGGTAAGTGAAAGCAGCCAACTTGAAAGATGAAGGGTATACCAATTTAAATTATTTTCCATAGGAAATATCACCACCACTTTCTCCATATTATCATTATTAAGAACTAATATAATTTCACAAAAACATAGCTTAATTTTTATCGCTTACTTTAAAGCTCATAATAGATAATTTATTTTGTTAAATAAATTAACATTAAATTACCCTATACTCATATGTAGCTAAATTAAAGGTTATTACGAACTTTAATTTTGTTTTTAGTTTTAATTGAAAACAAAAAATTGGTTGGCAACATTCAAATCGAAACATTAAATTAACATTTATCCTATAAAAAAATTGGAAGTAAAAATGACTATTTCTATTGAAGAACAAAAAATAAATCTCGCGTTAAGCTTTATTAGTAGCTCAGGAAGTATATTAACTTACAACTCAGAACCCGCTATCGTTTCAGAAAATATTAAAAAATCATTAGAAAGTAGTAAGATAACAGCAAATAAGTTCTCCATCATTTGGGGGCCTGCTGTTTTTCGTGTCGGTAATATTGATGTTAATAAGAAAAAAAGTGTTATAGATAAAAAAGATGATCACGTTTTATTCATTGTGAAAAATCTCGAAACTCCAAATGACTATCGAATTGTTATTCGAGGATCATGGTCTGATGTTAACTGGTGTGATGAGAACTTTAATGTAGGTACAACTGAAAACTGGTCAATTTGGGACCCCAAAGCCCCTAAAGATGCTAAAATTTCGAAAGGAACCCACATCGCCTTAGACTATGTTATTAATCAAATAAAAAGTAACAATACACCTGGTTATGGAGAATCATTGATTGATGCAGTTGATAAAATTGCTCTGGAAGAGGGAGTACAAAATATTACTCTTACAGGGCACAGTTTAGGTGGTGTATTAGCCTCTACTATTGGCCTGTATTTAAAAAGGCGGTACATCGAGAAAGGAAATAATAATATTCGTATTCATGTTTGCGCTTCTGCCTGCCCGTCCACCGGTAACGATATTTTCGCATCCTATGCTGAATCTGTTTTTGACGGAACATTAATACCGAGTTATAAAAGTGATTTTCTAAGGATACATAATCGTAAGGATATCGTTACCCTAGCCTGGCATATAAAAGGGTTAGAAGAAATTAAAGCTCTCTATCCAATATCATTTTTAATAGTTAACGGTTTTATCTCTAATGTGAAGGACAAAAACTATACCCACCTTACCCCTGATTTACCTTTTACTGAACCCAATTCAAGACCTTCTCTAGGCTTAGTTGAACAACTCGTATTTCAACATATTGATGCCTATACCGAACAGTATGGTATGAGCTTAGTCGCAGTTAATGATCGTTCTGATCCACCTGTTGATTATGACATTGTTGTGATTAACGATGGCCTTTCTCTCAGTGTTAATAAGCTTTTCTCATTCATGGCCGAAGGTAACGACGACACCAAATAAATTTATTGAGTTACCCCTTCCACTGATTAAGTATGGAACCTTATTAAAGGTTCCATTACAATAATTGGTTCTTAATCAGCAATCACACTAAAGAAATCGCATGTGCTATATCAGCAGACGTTTTTAACTTCCTTATCTCTTCAAAGAGTGCTGTCGCTTCTTCATATTCTTTTCGTAAATAACCGAGCCACTGCTTAATACGAGCAACATGATATTGCCCGGTATCACCTTGCTTTTCCAACCGAACATATTTTTGTAATAACTGAACAACTCCTTGCCAGTGCATTTTAGGCTCGTTATATTTCACCACCCTGCCCAAATTGGGAACATTAAGCGCTCCCCGTCCGATCATGACAGCATCACAGCCTGTAATACCCATACAATTCTGCGCACTTTGCCAATCCCAAATCTCACCATTGGCAATAACCGGGATAGAAAGACGCTGACGAATTTCACCGATCGCTTGCCAGTTAATACGTTCCGCTTTGTAACCATCCTCTTTGGTCCGTCCATGAATAGTAATTTCCGTTGCACCCGCTTGCTGCACTGCATCAGCAATTTCAAATCGCCGATCACCACTATCCCAACCCAGACGAACTTTGACCGTCATAGGCAAATGAGAAGGTACAGCCTCACGCATTGCTTTTACCGCCTGATAAATCAGTTCCGGATCTTTTAGCAACGTCGCTCCACCACCACTACCATTGACCGTTTTCGACGGGCAACCACAATTCAAATCGACGCCATAGGACCCTAATTCAATTGCTCGCGCCGCGTTTTCTGCCAGCCATTGCGGATATTGGCCCAAGAGTTGAACCCGTACCAAAGTGCCAGATAATGTCCGGCTTTGGTTACGCAATTCAGGACAAAGCTTATAAAAAGATTTTACTGGCAACAGGCTATCAACGACCCGCAAGAATTCTGTAATGCACAAATCATACTCATTGATTTCACTCAGAAGTTCCCTGACTAAAGAGTCCAGCACACCTTCCATCGGAGCCAGTAAAACCCGCATTAATTAACCTCTGATGTTAGGCGCTTTATTTGATCGATCCGCATGATTGTTGCTACGCTGACGCGAAGGTGCCCCAGAACGGCGATGGCTATTTTTCTGACGGTTATCGCCACGTCCCTGACGGCCATTCTGAATAGGTTCAGCTTTGATGGTTGGATCTGGCTCATATCCGGGGATTGCCATACGGGGAATCTCCCGTTTCAACAGACGTTCAATATCTTTCAGCAATTTGTGCTCATCAACACATACCAGAGAAAGTGCCTGCCCTGTAGCATCTGCCCGCCCAGTACGACCAATACGGTGGACATAATCCTCAGATACATTAGGTAGTTCAAAGTTCACCACATAAGGCAGTTGATCAATATCCAGACCACGGGCAGCGATATCTGTCGCTACCAGCACCCTGATCCGACCCTCTTTAAAATCAGCCAGAGCACGGGTTCTTGCCCCCTGGCTTTTGTTACCGTGAATAGCTGAAGCCGTTACGCCATCCTTATTCAACTGTTCTGCCAGACGGTTTGCTCCGTGTTTAGTACGAGTAAAGACCAAAACCTGCTGCCAGTTACGACTGCCAATCAGGAAAGAAAGCAATTCACCTTTACGCTTTTTATCTACAAAGTGAACAAATTGCTCAATCTGTTCTGAAGCAGAGTTACGGCGGGCAACCTCAACACTGACAGGATTATGCAATAATTTACTAGCTAAGCTTTTGATCTCGTCAGAGAAAGTGGCAGAAAACAGTAGGTTTTGCCGTTTCGGTGGTAACTTATTCAGTACCCGGCGGATATCATGAATAAAACCCATATCCAGCATACGGTCGGCTTCATCCAATACCAAAATTTCCACCTGCGATAAATCAACCGCATTCTGGTGTTCAAGATCCAGTAAACGCCCGGGCGTTGCGATCAAAATATCGACACCACCACGCAATTTCATCATCTGAGGATTAATACTAACTCCCCCAAAGACAACCAAAGAGCGCAGTCTAAGATATTTGCTGTAATCACGTACATTTTCACCAACCTGAGCCGCCAACTCTCGAGTTGGCGTCAGGATTAATGCTCTGACTGGCCGACGCCCTTTCGTCTGAACAGGGGAATTATTCAGCAATTGTAGCATCGGTAATGTAAAACCTGCGGTTTTACCCGTGCCTGTCTGAGCACTGGCTAATAAATCTTTACCAGCTAATACGACAGGAATTGCCTGCTGTTGGATTGGCGTTGGTGCTGAATAACCTTGATCTTCAATGGCACGTAAAATATCAGCACTTAAGCCGAGTGATTCAAAACTCATAAATAAGAAATACTCCAGACTTCACCATTCCTGAACTACATTCAGGGGCAGTTTTATGGGAAGAAAATCAGACGCGGTAAACACCACAAAGAAAATAACACAAACTGCAATGCGCCATATCTGGATTATTATATCAGATATATTTTCTGATGATGCAACTAAAACTACAGGTATTCACCCGGTAGTTTTCATGATCCGTGACATTTTTCTGTAATTTACATTGATTTACTATAAGTATAAGGTTAACCATATGATTGATATTTTGTTTAAGTCTTTTGATTATTTGCAACAGGACCCATATCCATGTCAGTCAACAACACTCAAACCTCCAGAGGCGAACAAGCCAAACAACAGCTACTCAAAGCAGCTCTTGAGATTTTCGGTAAATCCGGATTGGCTGGAGCAACGACCAGAGAAATAGCATTTCGTGCTCAACAAAACATTTCCTCTATAGCTTATTATTTTGGCTCTAAAGAGGGACTTTATCAGGCGGTGGCCCAATATATTACTGACACAATAAAGACTGAATTTACTGATCTTTTTAAAGAAATTGATGATTTTTTTTCATCACCAACTCCTTATTCACCAGAAAATATACTAAGGCTAATTCATGAAGGATTTCTTGGAATTAATCGTTTGATGATTGAAAAAGAGAGCATCAACATCAGCCTGATAATGGCCAGAGAACAGTTAGCGCCAACCGATGCCTATACCTTAATCCATGAACAGGCACTGGCTCCTCTCCACAATAGATTAAATAAGTTGATTGCTAACTATATTGGTGCTGATGAACATCAGCTTTCTACTATGCTCCATACACATGCTCTGATGGGTGAAATTCTCTCTTTCCGAATGGCACGAGAAACCTTATTACGCCAGACAAACTGGAATAATATCGGACCAGACGAGTACAAACTGATTGATCAAATCCTCATCCAACATATCGATTTATTATTAAACGGACTTAAAAAAGACAATTCATACAATTAGAACAATAGGGCGTATCATGTACCGCAAGAAACTAACACTAATAATATTGGTAGTCGCTGTTATTCTTGGCGCTATTTTAGGCAGTTACTATTATCAGAGCAAAAATGATAATACGTTAACACTCTATGGCAATGTAGATATACGCACGGTCAATCTCAGCTTCCGGGTTGGTGGTAAACTCGCCAGCCTGCAAGTTGATGAAGGCGATACGATCACGGCGAATCAGGTGATTGGTCAATTGGATAATGCACCATTCATTAACGCACTTAATAAAGCAAAAGCCACTCGCGATAGTGCTAAAGCGCATCTGGCAATGATGGAATATGGCTATCGCACAGAAGAAATTGCACAAGTGCGCTCGGAAGTTGCACAACGTGAAGCCGCCTGGCGTTTCGCTGATAATTTCCTCAAACGTCAGCAAGGTTTGTGGCAAAGCAAAGTTATTTCAGCCAACGAACTCGAAGATGCTAAGACTAACCGCAATCAAGCATTGGCAGCTTTGCAAGCAGCAAAAGATAAACTGAACCAGTTTCAAGCCGGCTATCGTAAAGAAGAAATTACAGAAGCCAAAGGCCAACTTGCTCAAGCCGAAGCAACTGTTGCTCAAGCGGAATTGGATTTACAAGACACTCACCTGACCTCCCCTTCGCCCGGTACCATCCTGACCCGTGCAATTGAGCCAGGCACGATGCTGGCAGTAAGCAATACTGTATTTACGCTTTCTTTAACTAATCCGGTTTGGGTAAGAGCTTATATCAGTGAAAGCCACCTTGGGCAGGCAACCCCGGGACGTGAAATCTTACTCTACACTGACAGCCGTAAAGATAAACCTTATCACGGTAAAATTGGTTTTATTTCGCCAACAGCTGAATTTACGCCAAAGAATGTCGAGACACCCGATCTGCGCACCGATCTGGTCTATCGGTTACGCATTATTGTTACCGACCCAGATGATGCTCTACGTCAAGGTATGCCAATTACCCTGCATTTTCCTGATTCAGACCAATAAGGAGCTGTCATGAGCAGCTCTGAATACACGATAAGGCTGGAAAAAGTAGAAAAAACTTTTCCTGGCCTAAATAATCCTGCGGTATCCAGTCTGACCGCAGAGATTTACGGTGGCTCTGTCACCGGACTTGTGGGACCGGATGGAGCAGGAAAAACTACGCTGATACGTATGTTAGCTGGCTTACTAAAGCCAGATAGCGGTTCTATTGAAATCATGGGGCTTGATCCGATTAAAAATGGCGTACAAGTACGATTTGAATTGGGCTATATGCCACAGAAATTTGGTCTGTACGAAGATCTGACCGTATTAGAAAACCTGAACCTATACGCGGATTTACGCAGTGTACAAGGTGACGAACGTCAAGAAACTTACGAGCAACTACTCACTTTCACAGACCTTACGCGTTTTACCGGGCGACTGGCTGGGAAGCTTTCCGGCGGCATGAAGCAAAAACTGGGACTCGCCTGTACTCTGCTTGGCAAACCCAAAGTTCTGCTACTGGACGAACCCGGAGTTGGCGTCGATCCGATAGCCCGCCGCGAACTCTGGCAGATGGTTCACGCATTGGCAGATGATGGCATGCTGATCCTATGGAGCACTTCCTATCTAGACGAAGCTGAACGATGCCGCGACGTCCTATTACTCAATCAAGGAAAATTACTGTATAACGGGCAACCGCAGCAACTCACTCAAAAGATGTCCGGGCGTTCCTTCCTGCTTGGCGCAAAACAGGATTCTCGCAGAAAAACGCTGCAACACGCCCTCACCCTACCACTAGTAACAGATGGCGTAATTCAAGGCAAATATGTACGGCTTATTATTAGACCTGATGCTTCCCCGCAAGAGCTGCTTAACCAACTTGAACTACCTGATGCTGAAATAGTTAAAGCGGCTCCCCGCTTTGAAGATGCTTTTATAGACTTACTCGGTGGTGGTCCTGCCCGTCGCTCAGAACTGGCGGAAATTATGCCACAAATTAACGTCAACCCTACAGAAACAGTGATTGAAGCACAGGATTTAACTAAGAAATTTGGTGATTTTGCTGCTACCGACCATGTTGATTTTCAGGTAAAACGCGGAGAAATCTTTGGCCTGCTTGGCCCAAACGGCGCGGGTAAATCCACTACGTTTAAAATGATGTGCGGGCTTATGGTACCGACTGGAGGTAAAGCGCTGGTATTAGGAATGGATCTGAAAATCAGTTCAGGGAAAGCGCGTCAACATCTGGGTTACATGGCGCAGAAATTTTCACTGTACGGCAACCTGACCGTTGAACAAAACCTGAAATTCTTTTCAGGCATTTATGGTCTATGTGGGCGCAAACAAAAAGAAAAAATCGATGGTATGGTCAACGCTTTCAATCTCAAATCGGTTTTACATCAAACAACCGACGAATTGCCACTAGGGTATAAACAACGTCTTGCTCTTTCCTGCTCACTTATGCATGAGCCAGATATTTTGTTTCTGGATGAACCAACTTCTGGTGTTGATCCGCAAATACGACGTGAATTTTGGTTGCATATCAACGGTATGGTAGATAAAGGCGTTACTGTCATGGTGACCACTCACTTTATGGATGAAGCCGAATATTGTGACCGGATAGGGCTAATATTCCGCGGTAAACTGATTGCCGCCGGAACGCCGGATGATCTGAAACAGCAGGTTGCTACTGACGAAAATCCTGACCCATCAATGGAGCAAGCATTTATTGATCTGGTCATTAACTATGATGAGGAGCCACAATGAGCCTAAATCAGCATGCTCCAAAGAAAGCAGTCCACTTCTCATGGGGGAGACTGAAAGCCCTTTGTGTAAAAGAGACCAAACAGATCTTGCGTGATCCCACCAGCGGGTTAATTTCTATTGTCATTCCGCTGATTCTACTGTTTATCTTCGGATACGGTATTAATCTCGACTCCAGTACCGTTCGTATTGGTATTTTAGTGGAGCAGCAAAGCGAAGATGCCCGTGAGCTGATACATGCTTTTGCTGGTTCACCATATATTGAACCCAAAATCAGCGATAATCGTCAGCAATTAATTAATATGATGCAATCAGGGGAAATACGCGGGCTAATTGTTATTCCTGTGAATTTCGATGCTCAACTTGCCCGCCCGGATGGTAAAGCACAGATCCAGGTCATTACTGACGGCAGTGAACCCAATACAGCCAGCTTTGTACAAAGCTATACCAAAGGAATATGGCAGATTTGGCTACAACAAAAGGGGCAAGATCTGGGAAACGCTGCCACTCCATTAATTGATATGCAAATCCGTTATTGGTTCAATCCAGCGACAATCAGCCAGCATTTCATTATTCCCGGCGCAATAACCATTATTATCACCGTCATTGGTGCAATCCTGACATCATTAGTCGTTGCACGGGAATGGGAACGCGGCACAATGGAAGCCCTACTTTCCACTCAAATTACCCGCACCGAACTATTGCTTTCCAAACTCTTGCCTTATCAAGTGCTGGGATCTCTCGCCATGGTGCTCTGCATGTTAGTGTCAGTATTCATATTGGGTGTACCATACCGAGGCTCATTGTGGATATTGTCTGCAATTACCAGCCTCTATCTGGCCACCGCCCTTGGTATAGGGCTACTGATCTCCACCGTTACACGCAATCAGTTTAATGCAGCAATGATCGCGTTAAATGTCGCCTTTCTACCTGCAATTATGCTTTCCGGCTTTATTTTCGAAATAAACAGCATGCCTGCATTTATTCAGATAGTGACCTATTTCATCCCCGCACGTTATTTTGTCAGCAGTCTGCATACTCTTTTTTTGGCAGGAAATATCAGCACAGTATTAATGATAAACCTATTACTACTGATTACCTCGGCTGTTTTGTTTATTGGCTTAACCGCATGGAAAACCCGGCGTCGTTTGGATTAGAAAGGAGCTGTTATGTTTTATCGTCTTTACACACTGATTATTAAAGAATTACAGTCCTTGCTCAGAGATCCTCAGACACGAGCTATATTGGTTATGCCGGTTATCTTTCAGATGATCCTATTCCCACTATCTGCAACGCTTGATGTGACCAATGCTACCATTGCTATTTTTGATGAAGACAAAGGCAAAGCCTCTATTGAACTTACTCAGCGACTGGCAAAATCAAAAGCATTTCCTGACGTAATATTGCTGACTCACTCACAAGAAATACAGCCAGTAATCGATCGCCAGAAAGCTTTGTTAGTGGTACGTTTCCCCCAAGATTTCAGTTCTAAGATTGCCAGCCATGACCCTGTTTCCCTCCAGGTATTGCTGGATGGACGCAACTCAAACAGTGCTCAAATTGCTGCGGGCTATATCCAGGAAATTATCCTGAACTACCAACAAGAATTAGCAGGCAACATACCAAAAGCCAATAATAGTGAATTAGTAGTCCGCAACTGGTATAACCCAAATCTCGATTATAAATGGTTCGTCGTACCGTCTTTAGTTGCACTGATTACCACAGTCGGGATATTAACTGTCACTGCACTGTCAATTGCTCGAGAAAGGGAGCAGGGAACATTGGATCAGCTACTGGTTTCACCAATGACCACCGGGCAAATTTTCATTGGTAAAGCCGTTCCGGCTGTCGTTGTAGCTACTTTTCAGGCAACCTTAGTTTTAGCCATTGGTATCTTCTGCTATCAAATCCCATTTTCTGGCTCACTACCGCTGTTTTACTGCGCTATGCTGATATACAGTTTATCGCTGGTAGGATTTGGCTTATTAATATCTTCTCTTTGTTACACTCAGCAACAAGCCTTTATTGGTGTATTTGTCTTTCTTATGCCCGCCATTTTAATCTCCGGTTATATTTCCCCAATCGAAAATATGCCGGGATGGTTACAAAATCTCACTTGGGCTAATCCTATCTGGCATTTTAATGACATAACCAAGCAGATTTATCTCAAAGACGCGGATTTTACTGTTATCTGGAGAAGCCTGTGGCCTCTTCTGGCGATCACTGCCACAACTGGCAACCTTGCCTATTGGTTATTTCGACGGAAAATTGCTTGATAAAAACGGCCCTGCATTTTGACTAAGCAGGGCTTTATCAGAAACATATCAGTAAATTTAGCGACGATCGCCAAAAATACGCAACAACATCAAGAACATGTTGATGAAGTCCAGATACAGAGTCAATGCACCAACAATAGAGAATTTACGCAAATTCTCTTTATCATTCACATCCAGATCTTCACCCATTTCTTTCAGCTTCTGAGTGTCATAAGCGGTCAAACCAGCAAAAATAACTACTCCAATGTAGGTTACAGCCCACATCAACATTTCACTCTTTAACCAGAAGTTAACCAAAGAAGCCAAAATGATGCCGATCAATCCCATAAATAAGAAGCTACCAAGGCCACTCAGGCTACGTTTAGTGGTATAACCGTAAAAACTCAGTGCCCCAAACATCCCCGCCGTCACGACAAAAGTAGTCGCAATGGAGCCACCAGTATATATTTTAAAAATACTGGAAAGCGTTAGCCCTGTCAGAGCTGAATAGAGCATAAACAACCCAGTGGCTAATGAAGCGCCCATGCGGTTAATCATGCCAGAGAGGACAAAAACCAATCCCAACTGAGCAATAATCAATCCATAGAAAACGACTGAGTTTGAGAAAATATATGCAACAACAGCCTCACTTTGTGACGCATACCAAGCCACAAACGCCGTTAACAACAGACCACAAGTCATCCAACCATAAACCTGGGCCATATAAGCTTGCAGTCCGGTTCCCGCCTGTTGGATTATCGAACCGTTTGAGCGTGGATATCGATCCATAACGCTTACCTTTTATGACAATGTTTAAAGATTCAGGCTGTTTAACAGCAACAACCCATTCAAGTTTTATACATTATCACAGAATATAATCAAAACAATTAACCATTCAATAATTACTTGTATAGTCGTTTATTTACCTCATCAGTTTTCGAAGCGTTTCGCAAAAATAGGAAATAGCGTCATAACCAGCGTCTCGCCGCTTCCTGATCGCTTTCACGGGATTCAACCCAACGCTCACCATCAGGCAATAACTCTTTTTTCCAGAAAGGCGCCTTTGTCTTTAGGTAATCCATAATAAATTCAGCAGCGTCAAAAGCCATGCTACGATGCGCACTCGTGACACCAACAAACACAATTTCATCACCCGGATAGAACTCACCTACCCGATGGATAATGCTGATTCGCTGCAATGGCCAACGGCTGCGTGTTTCAATGATAATACTCTGTAGCACTTTTTCCGTCATGCCGGGATAGTGTTCCAGCCTCAATCCATTCACACTATCCCCCAAATTATGATTACGAACTTTACCCGTGAAAGTGACAATAGCACCATCTTCATCACATTGAGAAAGCCACTCGTACTCCTCCCCTACACTGAAATTTTCCAAGCCAACAAAAATACGGGTATTTTCCACTAATCACCCTCCAGTCACTGGTGGGAAAAAAGCCACTTCATCACCATCCTGTAATGGATGTCCGCCATGAACAAAAGATTGGTTTACGGCTGACAGCAATTTTCCATCTTCCAGCGCCAAAGCCCAACGTTCTCCTTTCGATATTAATTCATGTCTTAAACTATCAACGGTTGTGTAACTATTATCTAAATCCAGTGAATCAGTACCTACCAGCTCCCGTATTTGAGCAAAAAACAGTACCTTTATCATTATTCCGCCTTAAAATGGCCTAATTTTCCGCCTATTTTCTCGAGCAAACGAATTGGTCCAATGACCATATCTTTCTGTACAGCTTTACACATATCGTAAATTGTTAAAGCCGCGACTGATGCCGCTGTCAGTGCCTCCATTTCAACACCGGTTCTCCCTGTCAGACGACAACAAGATTCAATTCTTACTCGGTTATATTCTGTCTGAGCTTCTAGCATGATTTCTACTTTAGTCAGCAATAATGGATGACAAAGCGGAATTAATTCCCATGTACGCTTTGCCGCCTGAATACCCGCAATCCGGGCGGTTGCAAACACATCACCTTTGTGATGACTACCCTCAATAATCACGGCCAATGTTTCTGGCTTCATTTCAACAAAAGCTTCTGCCCGTGCCTCACGTGATGTGTCGGCTTTCGCAGAAACATCAACCATATGGGCTTCGCCGGTAGAATTAATGTGAGTCAATTGAGACATTTCTAACTCCTGAAAAAAACAATATCAAAACAGTCAATTAACCGCCAATGACAGAAAGATTTGGCGTGATACCGCTGTCACCTTGATGAAGGAAATGGGTTTCCCGTTTATGACGTAACCCCCCCTGAATACGCAATTTCAGATCATCCAGTTGTGCTTCGTTCGATAACAAATCTCGCAGTGGTATCCCCTGTTCACCAAACAGACATAAGTGAAGATTACCTATTGCAGAAACACGCAGACGATTACAGCTCCGGCAGAAATCTTTTTCATAAGGCATAATCAAACCAATTTCTCCCTGATAATCAGGATGACTGAAAACCTGAGCTGGGCCATCACTACGTGAGCGTTGAAGTTGATTCCAACCATTGTGTAACAAGTGTTCACGAATAGTCTCACCGGGAATGTGATACTTGCGAAACATTTCACCACCGTCACCGGTCTCCATTAATTCGATAAATCGCAATTGAATCGGACGATCTTTTATCCAATGCAGGAAAGCTGGCAGACTGATATCATTAACGTTTTTCATCAGCACCACATTAACCTTCACTTTACTGAATCCCGCCTCAAATGCCGCATCAATCCCCCCCATCACCTGAAAAAATTTGTCCTGTCCGGTAATCGCATGAAACTGGCGGGGATCTAGCGAATCCATACTGACATTCACTGCGGTTAAACCAGCCTCCTTCCATCTGGCAACATCACGTTCCATCCGATAACCATTTGTAGTCACAGCAAGGGTTTTAATTAATTTATTTTCACGAATAGAGGAAACGATATCAGTGAAATCACGGCGCATAGTTGGTTCGCCACCTGTCAAACGTATTTTCTCTGTACCAAGATCAGCAAACGCTCGACCAATATAACGGATTTCAGATAATGTCAAAAAGGAGTGGTGCCCGCGAGGTTTATAACCATCCGGCAGGCAATAAGTGCACCGAAAATTACATACATCAGTGATTGAGAGCCTCAAGTAATAAAACTTGCGGGCAAAAGCATCTGTGAGTTGTTCCACAATAACACCTTCCAAATATGGGAGATGCGGGCATTTCTGCACACACACCCTGGTGACTCAGTGGTCACGGCCAAAGCATCATATCGCTGTACAAAACGGTGACTTAGATGCAGAAGCTAGGCGTTAATTTCAACACCTATGATTCAGTGTAAAACGACATTCTCAATATAAATTCTAGCGCTTAAAAAAGAAAAATGCGAATATCCACTTTCGTTATATAATTTATTATACAATGACTTAGCAAATTCAAGAACAAATAACAGACAATCATAATGATCATTAGTAAAAACTTGTGTTAAATCACGGCACCAATCCAATTAATCGTGTTTTATAATAAATTACGCTAAAATTATTCGGTAAATATAAGTTCAGTCAGCAACAGGAATTCTATGCGAAACCGCACATTAGCCGATTTAGATCGGGTAGTTGCTCTAGGCGGAGGTCATGGCCTTGGGCGTGTCATGTCCTCTCTTTCATCACTAGGCTCCCGCCTGACAGGCATTGTCACCACGACAGATAATGGTGGCTCAACTGGAAGAATCCGGCGTTCTGAAGGCGGTATTGCCTGGGGGGATACCCGTAATTGTTTAAATCAGCTTATTACCGAACCCAGCGTTGCATCAGCAATGTTTGAATACCGTTTCGGTGGTAATGGGGAGCTAGCGGGTCATAACCTAGGTAATCTGATGCTTAAGGCGTTGGATCATTTAAGTGTCAGACCTCTTGAGGCGATTAATTTAATCCGTAGCTTGCTGAAAGTTAATTCTCATCTGATTCCAATGTCCGAGCAGCCAGTTGACCTGATGGCAATAGACGATCAAGGCAACACCATTTATGGTGAAGTCAATATTGATCAGTCGAACTGCATTCCACAGGAATTAATGTTATACCCTCCAGCTACAGCGACAAAAGAGGCACTGGATGCTATCACTCAGGCCGATCTTATTGTTATCGGCCCCGGTAGTTTTTTTACCAGTCTGATGCCATTACTGTTACTTGAAGATTTAACCCAAGCACTGCGTCGTAGCAACGCCAATATGATTTATATTGGTAATCTTGGGAAAGAATTAAGTGTTGCCGCAGCAGAGCTGACACTGAAAGATAAGCTAGAAATGATGGAAAGCAAAATTGGGCATCGGATAATCGACGCAGTTATTGTCGGCCCCTGCACAGATATCAGTGGACTCAGTGACCGAATTGTTACTCAGCAAATACTGGAAGCACAGGATATCCCCTACCGCCACGACCGTGAATTACTGCATCAGGCGTTGGAGAATACCCTGCAAAACCTTGGCTAATCATGAATTGGTAATAAACTGCTCACGCAATGTCTGAACCTGATCCCGAACATTAGCCGCCTGTTCGAATTCAAGATCCTGCGCATGCTGGTACATTTTCGCTTCCAGCTCGCGGATTTTGTTTTCCAACTCTTTGGCGGATAGCTTGCTGAATGCTTCTGTTGTGACAACCGTTTTGCCTCTGGTTTTCCCTTTACCACCAGCAGGCTGCCCAATTTGCAGAATATCACCGATCCTCTTATTCAGACCTTTTGGAACAATACCATGCTCTTCATTAAATATTTGCTGCCTGGCACGACGGCGCTCTGTTTCACCAATCGCTTTCGCCATTGAATTTGTAATTTTATCGCCATAAAGAATCGCTTTACCATGCAAGTTACGGGCTGCCCGTCCAATAGTTTGAATTAATGAACGTTCAGAACGCAGGAAACCTTCTTTATCAGCATCAAGAATTGCTACCAGAGAAACTTCTGGCATATCCAACCCTTCCCGCAGCAAGTTAATACCTACCAATACATCAAACTCACCTAAACGAAGGTCCCGGATAATTTCCACCCGTTCAACGGTATCGATGTCTGAGTGCAAATAACGAACCCGCTCACCGTGTTCTTCCAAATACTCAGTTAAATCCTCTGCCATTCTCTTAGTCAGAGTCGTCACCAGCACCCGCTCATTTTTCACCGCCCGAGTGCGGATTTCGGATAATAGATCATCAACCTGAGTTGTTACCGGACGAACTTCCACTTCAGGATCAAGCAAACCGGTAGGACGCACTACTTGTTCCACGACATCACCAGCAGATTTTTCTAGTTCATATTTGCCTGGTGTTGCAGAAACATAAATTGTCTGCGGAGCTAGTGCTTCAAATTCTTCAAATCGCAATGGGCGGTTATCCAACGCTGAAGGCATACGGAAACCGTATTCCACCAACGTTTCTTTACGAGAACGATCTCCTCGGTACATACCACCAATTTGCGGGATTGTAACGTGTGATTCATCCACCACCAGCAAACCATCAGCAGGGAGGTAATCAAACAATGTTGGAGGTGGCTCTCCTTCGGCACGACCAGAAAGGTAACGGGAATAGTTTTCAATGCCGGAGCAATAGCCTAGTTCATTCATCATTTCCAAATCGAACTGAGTACGCTGAGTAACACGCTGCTCTTCCAGCAATTTACCATTTGCCAGCAATACCTTGCGCCGCTGCTCAAGCTCCACCTTAATCTCTTCCATTGCCTGAACAATACGCTCTCGCGGGGTAACATAGTGAGTTTTCGGATAAACCGTATACCGTGGAACATTGTACTGAACTTGTCCTGTCAACGGATCAAACAGTGACAGCCGTTCTACCTCATCATCAAACAGTTCAACACGCAAAGCGTGTTCATCAGATTCAGCCGGGAAGATATCAATCACCTCACCACGTACTCTGAATGTCCCCCGCTGAAATGCCTGATCATTGCGGGTATATTGCAGTTCGGCCAAACGCCGCAGAATTGAGCGCTGATCGATGATCATACCGTTGGTCAGATGGAGCATCATTTTCAAGTAACTATCCGGATCACCCAAACCATAGATAGCCGATACAGATGCAACCACTATCACATCCCGCCGCTCCAGCAAAGCCTTCGTTGCAGATAAGCGCATTTGTTCGATATGTTCGTTTACTGAGGCATCTTTTTCTATAAAAGTATCAGAACTCGGGACATAAGCTTCAGGCTGGTAATAATCGTAGTAGGACACAAAATATTCTACCGCATTCTCTGGAAAGAAATCTTTCATTTCACTGTAAAGCTGAGCCGCCAATGTCTTGTTCGGAGCAAGTACCATGGTTGGCCGGTTTAAATTCACTATTACATTAGCAATAGTGAATGTTTTACCTGACCCCGTTACTCCTAGCAGAGTCTGATGGGCAAGCCCGTCCTCCAACCCTTCCTGCAATTGGCGAATTGCCTCTGGTTGATCACCACCAGGCTCGAAGTCAGAACGTAATTTGAACACCTTACTCATAGGTATCTCACTTTCCCAAAACTCGTTTATCTATAATACTGGATAAAAAACCAGCTTCAAGCCAGTTTTACAAAAACATACTTAATTCAGGTAACTTCTACATTAATTGATCCATTAATATCAAAATAAATATTATTTTATCCCCAAAATCATCTTGATTTTTTCATTTTTCATATGATCGACTGAAAGGTAACAACACGAGGTATCATCCCCGAACATCCAGGGCTTGATTTTAATTAACTTATTGATATTAAAATAAATTAAAACTAAGACGAGAATAACATCAACCTTAACTAAAGCCGCGTATTTTCTTGCGTTACGCACCTTTTCTAAGTCTAATGCACAAGGTTATCCACAGGAATAGTGGATAACTCTATAAACCCTATTAACAGTACGAAGTTGCAACATCGTCCCACAAAAGAAGTAACCCCCAACAGTAAAAATTTTTACTATTTTTTTAACCTTATAATTCTAGTTATTCACTATCAGGAAAAGACATCATTCTCCTAAAAAAATAAGAATTTTCTTATTGAAATTCGGCACAAAATGAAGTAATTGCTCTCACACGACCAGATTAGCTTTCGCAACACTCTTGCATTGGACCAGGGTTTACAGCAATTTTTGCTAAATCTGTTCAATGCTGCCCACATAAGGGTATCTGTCGAGATAAACTGGCCTTACTGTCTCAAACAGCAAACGATGCTAATTTCAGGGCAGAATTTTTATTCAATAAAAACCAGCAAGCAGCTTTCTTGTACAAAACTTGCTTACATAATAGAGGAGATAGTCATGGCTTCCACCTATTCGGAATAAAATGATCATTTTCATTTCAATAATAGGAATAACTCTTATTTCCTATGTTTCCGGTAACAACAGATTCAATTTCATTATTATGACCCCCTTGCTTCAAGAAGGGAGCAAGACAATGTTATCAAGAAAAAAATTGCTTTATTGATACGCGTAACATTACATCTTTATCAAGGATATAATGTATATCCTTGATAAATTCATATCAACACACCAACTGCTCTATATCTGTTATCTTTCAAGTTGCCTCTTGGTTGGCTGCACTCACTCACCCCGGTCACAGTGTTATCTATGACATGGTTATCTATGCTCCCGGGGATTAGCTCCCTTACCGTCGCGATGCATCTTGAAATCTATTGGGTATATAAGATGGATTCCATAGTGAGTTTTCAAAAAAATGATAGATACAAAAATATAGGATCTACATTGCCTTAACAATACATCTAATATTCCGCTGGCTATTTTCGATCAAAAACCATTAAAATCAGTTCACCTTTGTACCTATCATCCACAATTTCAATCGTTTGCTGTTCCAAAGCATCTATGTTATCCCAAAACATTTGTGTATTGCCACTCCCTGGCTGTTTTTATAGCGTTACCATTTAGTTAATTTATTAATTTAAACCAAGATGTTTATTTCACTTCCTCTATTCTAGAGTGGTTCCCTAGTGCTAAAAGAAATAACCAGTTTTCAAACTCGAAGGGTGAAATAGCTCTCCCCCGAGAGACTTATAGTTGGAATAATGTTTTGTTTGATGCTATTAAACTACTAAAAAACACATCAACACAACTTAACATTATTGTAATAGAATCCGTAAAGTCAACATAAAAATAAACATAAAGTTCATTTTCGTGTAAACTTTATAATGAATTTCACTTAATACCATGATTTAACTTTTATTTTTTAAATATAAATTTAAATTCATGAGCATTTTTTGACACAAAATATGCTAATATCAACAACCTGACATATAAGATATTAAAGTAAAATCAATAAATTATTGCAATGAGTGTTTTTTTCACACTGGAAAATATCAGTATGCAATATAGTAATACAGTAATTTTTACATAAGGGATTCTCATGAAAACGTCTAACGCACAGCGAAAAACAAATATCATTAAGAATATAGAATATCTGATACGTACCCGAGGTGAAACAAAGAGCTCATTCTCTAATCGAACAGGATTAACACGCACCACAATTTATAAAATTCTGGATGGACAAGTCAATAACGTACAACAATCTACTATTCTCCGAATTTCCGATTTTTTCGGTGTTTCCTGTGAGGAAATAGAAAATTACGACCTTGAACAATTAGAACGCCTCAATGAAACTCTTTCAACAGAAGGAAATAAAAACCCTTCAGCCATACCGATCATTCCACAATCTGAATTCTTATCCGTCTCTGAGAAAAAAATAGGCCAGCTTGTTACCGAGTACCCACTTACCTATTTCTTTGGTGACGAATCAAATATGCTAGCCATCAAAGTCGAATCGGAAATAGAAGATATCTTTATACCCGGTGAAGTGATCATAATAAAACGACCTCCCGCATTAGTAACCAATACCCCATTATTGTATTACTCTAATAAAATTGGTTTTTTTATCCGGCAAGAGAAAGCTCATGACAGCATAGATAGAAAACACGAAAAGTCTACCCAATTTTTGGGCTACATTGTAGGAGAAAGACTATAAATGCCGGCAAATCAGAAATTTAAGTTATTGGGATTTACAAGATACGGTAAATTATCAGCAAATATCATGGTGCTGGCAACGGGTAAGACCATTACTATGGGGCTGAAAGAATTGGTTGACAGTGATATTTCAGAAGATCTGAGCAGGCATGAACTCAGTACACTATATCGCAAATTATACAGCCACAGTAACATTGTGACAGCTTATGAACTTGGTGATCGTCATGAACGTTCATGGCAAGCGTATTTACTCATCAGTGTCGCACTCAGTACCATTTATATTTTCTCGACAATATGTGGCATGAAGCCCATTCATGTCCCTTTTCTTAATATAGTCACTCCTCCTGGTGTTTTTATTTATCCAATAACTTTCTTGCTGGTCGATATTCTTAACGAATTCTACGGATTACGTCTGGCAAGAAGGACAATTATTATCTCATTTGCAGCAAATTTACTCTTTGTATTGGGGCTTTGGGGAACTGCACTCATACCCGGCGTTCCAGAATGGGAATTCGGTGACACTTACAGTGGAATAGTTAATAGTATCGTAGCCGTATTATTAGCATCATCCCTTGCCTATTTTATCTCTGAGAATATAAACTCATATCTTCTCTGTAAAATAAAGTCTCTCACGAATTCAAAATATCTTTTCCTGAGAGTAATAACCAGTACTGTAATCGCTTCAGCATTCGACAGTATAATATTTTGCTCAATTGCTTTTTATGATGTTCTCAGCATAGATACCATAAAAGAAATGATTATCGCACAGTTCTTAATTAAAGTTACCTATTCTATCTTGGGTATAGGCCCTATTTATCTGGTACGAAAGATATTTCGTAATTATATCAATCGACCAATCGATAACCCAACCAACAAAGCAGTTGCCGAAATATAAAATAGCGAAGATACCTTTGTCAAACTATAGAAAACTTACTGAAAAATATAATTTTTATGCCGGAAAGCTCTTCCGGCCTATTAACTATATACCCAACAGATTTCAATTTGCATCGCGGCGGCAAGAGAACGCATCCCCAGTCACATAGATAATTATGTGACTGGGGTAAGTGAAAGCAGCTAACAAAGCAGCAACTTGAAAGATGAAGGGTATAAATAATAATTCAATTAACTAGTAATTTTAAATCTATATGCTCACCTAAATGGTCAAAACATTCTCCCGTCAAATGAGGAATAACACCTAATAACGGAGCAGGTAGCATATGTTTTAATGTCGCCAGATATTCTTTCTGGCGTTTACCCGCTGGTTCAACCTCATTAGCTATCCAGCCTGCAAAATCTAATCCTGAAAGTTTAATAGCTTCTGCGGTGAGTAGCGCGTGATTAATACAACCTAGTTTCACACCAACTGTCAGAATAACAGGTAATTGTTCTTTGACTACCCAGTCAGCAAAAGTCGCCGATTCCGATAAAGGGGTATACCAACCGCCAGCACCTTCTATCAAAACCCAATCTGCTTTATTTTCTAGCCAGCGCAATCCTTCCGACATAATAGAAAAATCAATAGGTCGCTTTAAATCAGCACTGACAATATGGGGTGATGTCGCTTCAACAAATACTAATGGATTAACTTCATCATATTGCAAAGGTACAGAACTATTTGCCATTAATGCCAGTGCATCCGAATTACGAATGCCTTCTGGCGTTATTCCACTTCCCGAAGCCACTGGCTTATAACCTGCTGTCTTATATCCCGATTTATTCGCAGCCTGTAACAAAGCACAACTTACAACTGTTTTACCCACTTCAGTATCTGTACCCGTTAAAAACCAGCTCTTAATCACGATAAATAACTCCAAAAATAATTTGATAACTAAGAGGTAAATGTTTATTTTCTCGTGGATAAGCCTGTTCCAAAGCAGTCAATCGTCCACGGGTCATCAGTCCCTGCTGGCGCCCACTATGAAGATGAGTCGCTCCAATCCCTTTCAAGGAGGCCAATAGAGGAAGGATATTAGGATATTGCTGACGATAGACCTGACTAATCAGGCAATGCCGGAAACCCTGGCAAGCATCTTTAATCGTCTGTTGTGGCAGAAAATGATTAATATGCTGATAATTATCAACCACACTCCAAGCTTGCTTCAATTCATATAACGAACCTTGCGCCAACGTGGAAAACAGAATCAGTCCACCAGGACGGGTTACTCGGTAAAGTTCTTTTAAAGCGCCGGATAAATTATCACACCATTGAACAACCAGATTACTGAAACAGATATCAACACTGCCGTCAGAAAGCCCTAAACATTCAATATCCCCTTGCAAGTAATAGTCAGCCACTTGCTGTTTACGAGCATGATCCAACATACCCGATGCCAAATCCAGTGCAATCACCTGCTTTCCCTGTTGCCGCCAACGGTGACTGAAAAAACCGGTACCACAGCCAGCATCCAATACTAATCTTCCAGGATGTCCATCCACTTGTTGCATGAGGAATTCACCTGTTTGCTGTTGCAATTTTGCCACAACATCATAATTGGCAGCGGCTCGTCCAAATGCCCCGGCAATCGCCCGTTTATTGACAGATTCAGCGACGGAACTCATACAACACCTCCATCAGCATATCAATATCCTGTTGCGTATGACTGGCAGTCAGTGTGATACGTAGTCTGGCGCTACCCGGTGGTACGGTTGGTGGGCGAATAGCTTTGACCCAAATACCGTTTTGTTGCAGATATTGGGATAAAGACACACTTAGTTCATTATTGCCAACCATCAATGGCTGGATCGCCGTGGCTGAATCTGTCAGGGTAAATGGTAATTTCTGTGCTCGCTGACGGAAATAATCAATATTCTGCTGTAATCGTTGACGCAATTCATCACCAGATTGTATCTGCCGGACCGCTTCCGAAATAGCCTGCGCTTGTGCCGGAGGCATAGAAGTGCTGTAGATAAGATGACGTGAGTATTGAATCAGATATTCAGCTGTCTGCTCATCACAAAGCACCGCAGCACCACTCAACCCAAATGCTTTGCCAAAAGTCACAATCAGGATTTCTGGTTTTACTTCCTGTTGCCAGCAGTTTCCCCTACCCTGTTCACCACAGACACCAATACCATGAGCATCATCCACCATTAACCAGTTTCCAGAAGCGTTGGTTTGCTGATAAATATCAGACAATGGTGCCCTGTCACCATCCATACTGAACACCCCTTCCGTCACTACCAAGGTTTTCCCAGCACAAGGTTTTGCCAGTAAATCCTTAAGTGATTCAGGTTGATTATGTAGAAAACGCCGCAACTGAGCAGGGGAATGCATGGCAGCCTCCATTAATGAGGCATGACTCAGACGATCTGCAATAATTCGATCCTGCTTCGTCATTAACGCGGCAATCACCCCCTGATTAGCGGAATATCCTGAAATGAACAGTAATGCTTTTGGATAACCCAACCAATTAGCTAATTGCTGTTCCAGCACCTGATGAGCTTGCGTATAACCGGTAACATGACCTGAACCACCACTCCCAACGCCATATTGTTCCGCTCCCTGCTGCCATGCGGAAATAACTGCGGGATTTGCACTTAACCCAAGGTAATCATTACTGGAAAAATTGAGATATTTGCCATCAAAGGTATATAAAAATCGTCCATCTGATTTCTGATTAACCTGCCGCTGACGCCATAAAGAAGAGTCCCGGCGCTCGGATAATTGTCGGGAAAGATAAGCTGACCAATTCATCATAATGCCGCATTATAAAATTGTTCGTTATCTGCATTAATGATGGCTTCTGCCAAATACTGCTGCTGCTGATTATCCCCGAATGCCGTCTGCGTCTGCTGAGGATTAATACCCAATTTTCGGAATAGTTGTAAATCCTTATCTTCCGCCGGATTAGGCGTAGTTAATAACTTGCAGCCATAAAAAATAGAATTGGCGCCAGCCATAAAACACATTGCCTGCGTCTGCTCATTCATCTGTTCGCGGCCTGCGGATAATCGAACATGAGAAGCCGGCATCATGATCCTGGCAACGGCAATCGTGCGGATAAAATCAAAAGGGTCTACATCTTCGTTATCAGCCAGTGGAGTGCCTTTGACTTTTACCAGCATATTGATTGGTACACTCTCCGGCGGTTTTGGCAAATTCGCCAGTTGCACCAGCAAAGCAGCCCGATCGCGAATCTCTTCCCCCAAGCCGACAATACCACCAGAGCAGACTTTTATTCCCGCATCCCTCACCTTATCGAGAGTATCTAATCTGTCCTGATAGGTCCGGGTAGTAATAATGTTGCCATAAAATTCTGGCGAGGTATCAAGATTGTGGTTGTAGTAATCTAATCCCGCATCTGCCAACCGCTGAGCTTGTGAACTATTGAGCATGCCGAGCGTCATGCAAGTTTCCATCCCTAACGCTTTGACTTCTTTAACCATTTTCTCCAAATACGGCATATCCCGTTCATGAGGATTTTTCCACGCAGCCCCCATACAGAAACGGGTGGAACCTGCATTTTTAGCTTTACGGGCAGAATCAATCACCTGCTCCACTTCCATCAGCCGTTCTTTCTCAAGCCCTGTTTTATAACGGGAACTTTGCGGGCAATATTTACAATCTTCCGGGCAAGCGCCCGTTTTGATGGAAAGTAATGTACTGACCTGTACCTGCTGTGGGTCAAAATACATACGGTGAACCTGTTGTGCTTGAAATAATAATTCAAAAAAAGGCTTACCAAACAGTTCTTGCGCCTGCTTAATTGTCCATTGCTTGCGTTCAATCACAATGACATCTCCAGTGTGAAAAAAGTCTCGTCAGTTTAAATAATGTCGCTATACTGTCAACCAATTTCAAATAAATTAGTTTACATGTATCCATTATGATTTCTTCCGATATTGAATTTGATCTGCGCCATATCTGGCATCCTTATACCTCCATGACCAAACCACTCCCGGTTTACCCTGTTGTTAGCGCTTCTGGGGTGGAGCTGGAACTGGCTGATGGTCGTAAACTGATAGATGGCATGTCTTCATGGTGGTCTGCCATTCATGGATATAACCATCCGGTACTGAATCAGGCAGCTAAGGCTCAGATTGATAAGATGTCTCATGTGATGTTTGGTGGAATAACTCATCCATCTGCGGTCGCACTGTGTAGGCAACTAGTCGCGATCTCTGCACCAACACTCGAATGTGTATTTCTGGCTGATTCAGGTTCTGTTGCGGTAGAAGTAGCGCTGAAAATGGCATTGCAATACTGGCAAGCAAAAGGTGAAAAACGTCAGCGCATTTTGACATTACGTCATGGTTATCATGGTGACACGTTCGGCGCTATGTCTGTCTGTGATCCCGACAATTCAATGCATAATCTTTACAAAGGCTATCTACCACCACATCTGTTTGCCGCATCACCTCAGTGTGGATTTAATTCTCAATGGAATGAACAAGATATCATCCCATTCCGCACTTTTCTGGAGCAGTATTCCCATGAGATTGCTGCGGTGATTCTGGAACCTATTGTACAAGGTGCTGGGGGAATGCGGATTTATCATCCTGAATATCTACGTCAAGTCAGAGCGCTCTGTGATCAACATCAGATTCTGCTAATCGCGGATGAAATTGCCACCGGTTTTGGTCGCACAGGAAAATTGTTTGCCTGTGAACACGCTGAAATTGAGCCGGACATTTTATGTGTAGGAAAAGCGCTGACAGGCGGCTATATGACGCTATCAGCAACGCTAACAACGCGTAAGGTAGCCGATACTATCAGCAACGGTGAAGCAGGCTGTTTTATGCATGGTCCAACATTCATGGGAAATCCATTAGCGTGTGCTGTAGCAGAAGCCAATTTGAAATTGTTATTACAAAGCCCCTGGCAACAACGAATTAAATCCATTGAAAACCAATTACGTACTGAGCTGATGTCACTAAAATCCCATGAAAAAGTCGCTGATGTCCGGGTATTAGGTGCAATTGGCGTGGTAGAGATGAAACAGCCGGTGGATATGGCTAGGTTGCAACACCATTTTGTCTCTAAAGGTGTCTGGATTAGGCCATTTGGCAAGCTAATCTATTTGATGCCACCTTATATTATTCAGCCAGAGCAACTTTCACGCCTGACAATGGCTATTTCCAGTGCAATCAATTTGTGATTTCCTGTTATTAAGCACACTTCCTGAAGTTACGGATAACATATAAGTTCAGCCAGTGATAATGGAACAAAAGAGCAAGTATCTGCTATCTGTCCATTATCACCATTCACATATTAATTTATCGCCAGCACTGTTACCCACATTGGACCTTTACCAACTGGATAACGGCTTAATTCAGTCAAATTACCGGTATATTCATCAATAGAAGAAACTGAGATATGGTCAGATTTCTGACCGGATACAATCAAGTATTTCCCACTATGATCGATAGCAAAACCGCGGGGCTGGGTTTCAGTTTTATAATGTCCTGCCAGAGTCAAATTGAAACCGTCTGGTGAAATAACAAAATGGCTAATCAAACTTGAGGTACGTTCGCTGGTATAAAGGTGACGACCGTCCGGTGTAATATGAATATCCGCAGACCAACGAACACCAGCAAAATCCTTCGGCAATGAATCGATAGTCTGAATAATCCGGTATTTCTCCCACTTACGATAAACATCAACAGTAGCGTCCAATTCATTAATACAGTAAATCACCTGTTGATTCGGGTGGAAAGCCATATGGCGAGGACCAGCACCCGTTGCTGTAGTCACTTCCTCCGCTCGCTGCTCGACCAGAGGACTCTCTTCTGCTATCTCAAAAATACGCGTGTGATCTTCTTTCAGACAAGGAACCAATAACTGTTTATTATCCCAATCAATATTGGCTGAATGCGGAGTTTGCAAGCCTTCAATAACCTGAACAGGCGCGCCGACAATACCTTGATCATCAATTGAGTTGATACTCAGATTGTTATAACTATAGGAAGCAGAGAACAAAAAACGGCCTTGCTTATCAGTAGAAATATGTGTCGGACTGCCTGGTATTGGTGAAATCCCTTGCTGCACTAACTCTCCATTAGCGCCAATCTGGTAAGTAACAATACTGAATTGTGGGCGGACCCCAACATAAAGGTGCTTACGATCCGGACTAACCACCATGGGTTGTACTTCTCCCGGCACATCAACTACCTGAATCAACGATAGCTCGCCCACACTATTCAGGCTCCAAACATGAATTTGACGACTGTTTGGACTCGCTATATAAACCACTTGTTTCATCTTCACTCCTCAATTATCCGTTACCATTTATTAACCTGTAACGACTCTTTATTGATTTTATCGGTTAAACTCACCGCACAATTGGCTTAACTTTATTCAGTTACAGTGTAATATCTTTTACATTAATATAGTTATGAGGCTAACCTATGTCATATCGCGTTATTGCACTGGATCTGGATGGTACATTACTGGCTCCTCAAAAGAATATCTTGCCAGAATCACTCGTTGCCGTGAATGAAGCCCGTAAGGCGGGTGTTAAGGTACTGATTGTTACTGGCCGCCATCATGTCGCTATTCACCCCTTTTATCAGGCTTTGCAGCTAGATACTCCTGCTATCTGCTGTAATGGTGCTTATCTGTATGATTACCATGAAAAGAAAGTATTAGCCTCAAATCCGCTATCACCTCAAGAAGCCATAAAAGTTCTCACATATTTGCAAGGCACAGATATTCACCGTCTGATGTATGTAGATGATGCCATGTTATATGAAGAACTGCATGACACAATTGCCCGCACCATAGCATGGTCCAATACCCTGCCTGAATCTCAACGCCCAAATATGCAGCATGTCAGTAGTTTTCAGCATGCTATTGGTGAAGTACAGTCTATCTGGAAATTTGCAACCTGCTCTCCTGATTTAGCAAAACTGCGAGAAATTACTGAACAGATCGAAAATGATATAGGTTTGGAATGTGAATGGTCATGGCTTGATCAAGTCGATATCGCCAAAAAAGGCAACAGTAAAGGAATGCGTCTGAAACAATGGGTTGAATCACAGGGAATGAGCATGAAAGATGTTATCGCTTTTGGCGATAATTTCAATGACCTGAGTATGCTGGAAACCGCCGGGCTTGGTGTTGCCATGGGTAATAGTGTGGATACAGTCAAAGAGCGCGCTGATCTGGTCACTCTAGATAATACTCAGCCAGGGATTGCCGAAGTTATCCGCAAATATGTTCTTTAACTGCTGATAACAATACCTACAAAACGACACTCAGGGGCGTTCTCAATGGAAACCCCATGAGTGATGAGTGACAAGTGACAAGTGACAATAATGGTAGTAGGTGTCCCCGTTTAGAGAAACAGATAGCAGCTTTGCCTCTCAAGGACAATTCTTACAACTACCGATTAAGAGAATTGCCGATTAAGAGAAACGCTTTTTATCTGGGCATAAAGCCACTGTCCTTGTCGCAAATTAAGCTCATCCCTTGCCCATGGAGTAATGCTTGCCCATAAGTAATGACCACTCAACGTCAATTTAACATCTACCTGCCCATCATCATCAAAAAATTCAACCACCTTTGCCGCCAAAACATTACGGATACTGCTACCACGCGGTGGCTCCAAGACCAGTGAAACATCAGAAGCATCTATTCTGATACGCAAATCAGTTCCCGGTTGAACATCAATTTTAGGCAACCATAAAACCTGGTCGGCTAATACCACCGCTGTCATTTCATAACGGCTATGGTGTTCAACCATTGAGACATTCAGAATGCTACTGAGCGTCTCTTTTTGTAACCAAAGGCGTAATACATTGCTGGACCAAACCTCCTCCAATTTTCCTACTGCCCTAACCTTCCCGTTATCCATTACAATCACATTTTCAGCCAGGCGAAGAATTTCATCCAGATTGTGGCTGACATACAAGATCGGAATTTTGACATCGTCAGAAAGCCTTTCAAGATAAGGCAACAATTCTCGCTTACGGGGAAGATCTAACGATGCTAGTGGCTCATCCATTAAAAGCAGTTCAGGGGCAGTCAACAAAGCCCGACCGATAGCAACCCGCTGTTTTTCACCGCCGGACAATGTAACAGGAAAACGGGATAATAAATGCTCAATCCCCAGCAAACTAATAATGCTATCAAATTCCGGCTTCATCACTGGAGACATACCGTATCGAAGATTGCCTTTTACCCGATAATGCGGAAAAAGCCGAGCATCCTGAAAGACATAACCTATACGGCGTTGCTCTGATGGCAAGCAGATACCTTTTTCAATATCCACCAATGTATGATCATTGAGGATAACCCGCCCTTTTTGTGGATGTATCAAGCCAGCAATAACATTTATCAGTGAAGTTTTCCCTGCACCTGAAAGGCCAAAAACAGCCGTGATACCTTCTGTTGGCAACTGCGTATTAACCTGTAAATGCAGATCACCAAGCTGCTTTTCAAAATCCAGTTCTAACATGTTGCCCCCAGACGTTTCCTGCCCCAACGGGTTAACCATTCAGAAACCATCAGTGACACCAACGCAAGAATAATCGCAATTACACATAAACGAGCCGCAGCAATTTCTGCTCCAGGCGTTTCAATCAGGGTATACATTGCCAAAGGGATTGTTCGCGTTTCACCTGGAATATTCGATACAAAGGTGATAGTTGCCCCAAATTCACCCAATGAACGAGCAAATGCCAAAATGGTACCAACAATAATACCCGGCAAAGAAAGAGGAAGTGTGATGGTAAAAAATACTCTAAACGGATTGGCCCCTAGAGTACGAGCTGCCTGTTCCAAACGTCGGTCAACACTTTCCAACGCCAGCCGTATTGCCCTGACCATCAGCGGAAAAGCAACAACAGCAGAAGCCAGCGCAGCACCATGCCAACTAAATGCAAAACTTATCCCAAACCAATCATATAACCATTCGCCAATAAATCCACGACGCCCCATGCTGATCAGCAGTAAATATCCCACGACCACTGGCGGCAACACCAGCGGCAAGTGGATGAGGCTGTCAAGTAATGATTTACCGGGAAACCGGAAACGAACAAGAATCCATGCCATCAAAATCCCAAATGGCAGACTGAATAACACCGCCACACCTGAAACTTTCAGACTCAGGATAATGGCTTGCCATTCGTATTCACTCAACATCTCCAAAAGATCTATTCCTAAAGTGGACGAAAACCGTAACGTTTGAAAATTGCCGCGGCTTCAGGGGTTTTCAAATATTCATAAAAACGGAGAACTACCGGATTATTGTGATCTTTGATAATCGCCATTGGGTATTCAATCGGTTTGTGGCTCTCTTCCGGGAAAATCCCCACAACTTTGACTTTATTACTGGCAGCTGCATCTGAACCATAAACAATCCCCAATGGAGCTTCAACACGTTCCACCAACGCCATACCACTGCGTACGTTACTAGTACGAGCTAGCAGAGGATTAACCGTCTCCCATGCCCTCAAATATTGCAATGATTCTTTAGCATAGATACCAACCGGAACATGATCCGGATCACCGACCGCTAGGCGACCCCCGTTCAGCAAGGATTTCCATTTTGTCTCTTTATTAATTTCAACTTGATCGAGTTTGCTATCTTTCGATGCAATCAGAACCAATTGATTACCCAGAATAGTAAAACGGGTTTTATTAATAATCAGTTCCTTCCCAGAAACATAATCCATCCACTGTTGATCTGCGGAAATAAAAATATCTGCCGGAGCGCCTTGTACAATCTGACGAGCCAAAGTAGAAGATGATGCATAAGAAGCCACCACATCCCCTTTTGTCTCTTGCTTATACTGTATCAAAATATCATCAAGTGCATTGGTCAGCGAGGCAGCAGCGAATACTGTTACTTTTTCCGTAGCCCATGCCTGCCATGCTAAAGCAAAAGAAAAAACGATGCCTATCAACAACTTGTCAAAACTCTTTTTCATTTGTTTTCCACCTGCTATTACCAATTTGTTCGTTGTATATAACAAGATATAGCGCTAAATGGAAGGCTATCCTAATATTAATCGGCAAATTGTGAGCAACTTTCACTATCTGATTTCATTTGAATCAATATGCTAAAATAACAAAATCAGACAAATAGAAATGAACTTATTATGGTGAGCTAAAACAAATTACCCGACGAACCGTCGGGTAGTTAAAACAGTATCTGGTGTACAAAGAAATATTAGTTTTACTTTTCAGAATGGCCAATGCGGGAAATGATATTAAACAGTTCCCCAAAGCCATAAATTAAACCTAAAATTCCGGCCGTCATTACCGGTACCATGACCAGGGCGAAAGCCATACTTTTAATCAATTCAAACATAATAGCCTCACATAATGGCTCATAAAACGAGCCAACAACATAACACATTTTTAACCATAGCAAGTAATACCGCTATAATTAGATATCATTCTAAACAAAGACAAACAACTATAACCGGCTAAATGTGCGCTTTTGCGAGTTAACCAATAAAAATTTACAATTTTATTTCCTGAAAAAGACTATTATGCAAGCAGAAATTCTATTAACACTGAAATTACAACAACGGTTATTCGCCGATCCACGGCGAATATTATTACTAAAACAGATTAAAACAACAGGTTCTATCAGTCAGGGAGCAAAACTGGCTGGCATCAGTTATAAAAGTGCCTGGGATGCCATCAATGAAATGAATCAGTTAGCAGATGAAATACTGGTAGACCGAGTTACTGGTGGCAAAGGCGGCGGCGGGGCAAATCTGACCGATTATGGTGAACGTCTACTACAACTCTATGATTTATTGGCACAAATTCAACAAAAAGCCTTTGATGTGCTGAAAGATGACAAACTGCCCCTCGATAGCCTATTAGCTGCAATTTCCCGTTTTTCTCTGCAAACCAGCGCCCGTAATCAATTTTTTGGCACAATTATTGACCATGATCATAATCGGGTACAGCAACATATCTGTATATTACTAGCAGATGGTCAAACATCTATGAATGCTGCGTTGACAGAGCAAAGTGCCAAACGCCTTAGTCTGGTCAAAGGTAAGGAAGTACTGGCACTGATTAAAGCGCCTTGGGTGAAGTTAACCAAAGAACAATCCCCTGCCAGCCATTTCGATAATGCTCTGACAGGCCAGATCAGCCAAATCGAAACCGGAGAAGAAAATACAGAAGTCATCATCACTCTTGATGGCGGTGAAACCCTTTGCTCTATTCTGTCCAATCAAGAAGCTGACAACTTAAAACTACACTCTAAAGATAAAATCACAGCACTTTTTAATGCCGATCAAGTGATTATTGCAACTCTTTACTAAGATGTTAATTAAAAGTTAATATTGACATTCGCTGTCATTCCGCTTATTTGTGAAAACATATTTGCGTTGCTTAAAAAGGAATATAAAAATGTCTGAATTGCAAATAACGCAAGGCTGTTTCCGTTTAAGTGATACCCATACCTTACAATTACCTTCACTGAAAATTACTTCCGGCGAAAGTTGGGCTTTTGTTGGTGCCAACGGCAGCGGAAAATCATCATTAGCCCGAGCGCTTTCAAATAAATTAGTACGACTTTCTGGTGAACGAAAGTGCTCATTTCACACATGTATCAGCGTCTCTTCTGAACAATTACAAAAGCTAATTAAAGAAGAATGGCAACGCAACAACACTGATCTGTTAAGTGACGATGAAGATGATACTGGTCATACTGCGGCAGAAATTATTCAACTTCATCATAAAGATAATGAACTCTGTCTGGAACTGGCAAAACAGTTCGGCATTATGGATTTACTTTCCCGTCGTTTTAAATATCTCTCTACCGGTGAAACCCGAAAAACAGTACTTTGTCAAGCACTGATGGCTTCACCTGATTTACTCATCCTTGATGAACCTTTTGATGGTCTTGATGCATTTGCCCGTAGTCAATTTGCTGAATTGTTGGAAGCATTGTCATCAAAAGGCATCGTTTTAGTACTCATTCTTAACCGATTCAGTGAAATCCCCGATTTTGTTAATCAGATTGGTGTACTGGCAAATTGCTATCTGACATCTATTGGCACGAAAGAAAAAGTGATGGCAAACTCACTGGTTGCTCAACTCGTACACAGTGAAAAACTTGATGGGATTCATTTACCCGAAGTGGATGAACTCCGCATTGATGATCGATTAACACCTGATCAACCTTTGATTATTCTACGTAATGGTGTAGTTCAGTATAATGACCAGCCCATCTTATATGGACTAAACTGGCAGGTAAACCCGGGCGAACACTGGCAAATTATTGGTCAAAACGGAGCCGGGAAATCAACACTCCTTAACCTGATTACAGGCGATCACCCTCAAGGTTACAGTAATGAACTGATTATTTTTGGCCGTCAACGTGGTAGTGGTGAAACCATTTGGGATATCAAACGCCATATTGGCTATATCAGTAACAGCATGCATTTGGAATACCGTATTAGCATCAGTGTTCGTAATGTAATTCTGTCCGGCTTCTTCGATTCAATTGGTCTTTATCAGGCAGTATCAGATCGTCAGCAACAACTTGCTAATGAATGGCTAGCCTTACTGGGGCTATCTCAGGTCGCTAACAGCTCATTTCATAGCCTTTCATGGGGACAACAACGGCTGGTTCTGATAGCTCGCGCGCTGGTTAAACATCCGGCTTTACTGATCCTTGACGAACCCCTCCAGGGGCTTGATCCACTAAACCGTCAGCTGATGTTACGTTTTATTGATGTCATGATCGCTGATGGTGATACGCAACTCCTGTTTGTCTCTCATCATCAAGAAGACGCACCGCAATGTATTACTCACCGGCTGATATTTATTCCTGACGGTGATATATATCGCTACAAAACCGAGAAAATTTCTGATTGATTTCTGATAATTACCCGTTGTTAGCAACGGGAGCACTTATCCGACCAGTGAAAAAAGCATCGCAATTTAATCATCATACATTATTATTTTTTGCTCACTCATAACATCCATCATCAATTTTTGGTCTACTTTTCCGATCTTTTCTTTTAACCTATTAAAAAATAAAGGGAAATATATGATTTGGGGTTTACTTGCCATATCACTGGCGTTATTAGCTATACACCGCACGACTGCACTTATTGTCCTCCTCGCCGCTGTTATTACCGGATTTGTCACGCAAACTATGATTTATCCAGCGATTGCCACTATTACAATTATTTTTGTGTTAGGTGCACTACGTATCTATTTTCAGCAAAATAGCGTCATCAAAATAACCACTGAGCTGCTATTGCTCGCTTTTGGTGTCGCATTATTCCTGCATCTGATTCCAGGCTTTAATAACCTGAAATATCTCGATAAAGTTCAGGCAGGTCCTCATAGTGCCCCATTCTCAATGTATTTCAACTTTGATAAAGCACTCATTCCTTTCCTGCTGTTATGTTGCATGCCTAGATTATTCATAACAAAACCGCTGGCAAAAGTTCGGCCTTATGCATGGATAATCTTAGCTATTGCTATTCCCGTACTATTAAGCATAGCAACGGCTCTCGGAGGACTTGCGGTTGAACTACATATGCCACAATGGTTACCAGCATTTATTCTGGCAAATATTTTCTTCGTTTCTCTGGCAGAAGAAGCTTTATTCCGTGGTTATATCCAACAAAGGCTAAGTCAGTGGATTCATCCCTATTTTGCACTGATTATCACTGCCTTAATTTTTGGAGGCGCTCATTTCGCTGGCGGTCCATTATTAATGATTTTCGCTACACTCGCAGGATTAATATATGGGCTGGCTTGGATGTGGAGTGGTCGCTTGTGGGTAGCTGTTGGGTTCCATTTCACACTTAACTTAGTTCATTTGTTGTTCTTCACTTACCCAATCAAACTGGTAACAGCGTTGTAATACATCAAATTTACCCGGAATATGTTCATCAATCTGTAAAAAATTAAGGTTTTCAGGCAAATAAAGTTATCGAACAAGACTATTGATTGCTGTTGTAGTGTATAGGGCAATATAATGCGCTCAGTTATCATTTAAGTTCGGTTTTTAAAAAGTATTGATAGGAGTTTAAGCTAATGGCTGTAACTAAACTGGTTCTGGTAAGACATGGCGAAAGCGAGTGGAACAAAGAAAACCGTTTTACTGGCTGGACTGACGTCGCTCTATCTGAAAAAGGTCGTGCAGAAGCTCAGCAAGCAGGCCAACTGTTGAAAGAAGAAGGTTTCGTTTTTGATTTTGCGTACACCTCTGTTCTGAAACGGGCTATCCACACTTTGTGGAATATTTTGGACCAAGTTGATCAACAATGGTTACCTGTTGAAAAAAGCTGGAAACTGAATGAACGTCATTATGGTGCCCTGCAAGGTCTGGACAAATCAGAAACTGCCGCTAAATATGGGGATGATCAAGTTAAACTGTGGCGTCGTGGTTTTGCTATCACTCCTCCAGATTTAACTCAAGATGATGAACGCTTTCCAGGTCACGACCCACGTTACTCAAATCTGACCCCAGAAGAATTGCCAGTGACTGAAAGCCTGGCAACCACTATTGAACGGGTCATTCCTTATTGGGAAGACGTCATTAAACCTCGTGTTGCTAAAGGTGAGAAAGTGATTATCGCTGCTCACGGTAACTCTTTGCGCGCTCTGGTTAAATATCTGGACAACATGAGTGAAGAAGCCATTCTTGAGCTGAACATCCCAACAGCGGTACCACTGGTTTATGAATTTGACGAAAATATGAAACCAATCAAACATTACTATCTGGGTAACGCTGACGAAATTGCAGTGAAAGCAGCCGCTGTAGCAAACCAGGGCAAAGCGAAATGATTCATTGCCTATAGGCGCTGACTTTGTTCAGTAAATATAAAAACCGGAGTTGTCTATTCCGGTTTTTTTACATTCGAAAAACACTATCAGCCACGACGTGCTTTCACCGCCAATGACAATTGACGTAATAAAATTTCCGTATCAGCCCAACCAATGCAAGCATCAGTAATACTTTTGCCGTATACCAATGGTTGATCACTCTCTGGGTCCTGATTTCCTTCCTCTAAATGGCTTTCCACCATGACACCAATAATCGCCTTCTCTCCTGTCGCGATCTGCTCGCTGACATTTGAACTCACATCCATCTGCTTTTTAAATTGTTTGGAACTATTTGCATGACTGAAATCAATCATAATTCTTGCAGGTAACCCTGATTTTTCCAAACCTTGTTTCACCGCAGCAACATGCTCAGAACTATAATTCGGTTCTCTACCACCGCGCAAAATAATATGGCAATCGCAGTTCCCACTGGTATTCACAATCGCAGAATGTCCCCACTTAGTTACAGAAAGGAAACAGTGAGGTGTACTCGCCGAATTAATAGCATCAATTGCAACTTTGATCGCACCATCAGTACCATTTTTAAAACCGACCGGGCAAGAAAGACCAGAAGCCAGCTCACGATGGACCTGAGATTCAGTAGTACGCGCGCCGATTGCTCCCCAGCTCATTAGATCTGCCAAATACTGTGGAGAAATCATATCCAGATATTCACCCGCAGCTGGTAGCCCCATGTCATTGATATCCCGCAACAGCTGCCGAGCCAGACGCAAACCATCATTAATATCAAAACTATGGTTCATATGAGGGTCATTAATTAACCCTTTCCAACCAATCGTTGTACGTGGTTTTTCAAAATAAACCCGCATGACAATTTCCAAATCATCTTTTAGTTCTTCACGCAATTTATTCAATCGTTCAGCATATTCCATTGCCGCTTTAGGATCATGAATAGAGCATGGCCCAATCACAACTAACAAACGATCATCTTCACCAACCAGAATCTGATGAATAGTTTTGCGGGCCTTACGTACTGTAGATGCAGCATTTTCAGTTGCTGGAAATTTTTCAAGTAGTGCCACAGGAGGTAATAATTCTTTTATTTCTCTAATCCTTATATCGTCATTCTGATAATTCATAACCCTCTCATCCAATATCGCTGTATATTTATCTAAAACAATCTTGTGATTTCAATCTAACTGTTAGAAGCCAAACTGTAAATATTCTTTGTCGATAATAAATAAATCGGTATCTAACATAATACATGGAAAAATATAGCCAAATGTGGTCATACCTGTTTTGATTAGTTAAAATATCTTCAGAAATGATGATTATCAAAGTAAATATCTAAAAATATGCCGGAGATCGATAAAACAATTCTCTGGCATGTTTAAAAAAATTTATTCCACGCGAGATAACGGCTGCGAATGGTTTTTCTTCGCTGTCTGAATCCACAAACGAGAACCATTCAGGGCAATACCGGTGAGAATCACATACTGCAACGACATCGCCAAGACTCCCTGATGGTAATAGATAACAACACTTATCACGTTGATGACAACCCATACCAGCCAGTTTTCAACATATTTGCGGGTCATCAAAATCATTGCCACAATAGACAGTACCGTCATTATCGAATCCCAGAATGGGAACGCATCAGGCTCTAACACAGGCATTTGAACATTAAAACCAAACCCTTGCATAATCGTAATAGTAACCTGAGTCAAATAACCAAATACCTGATCGATATTAAAAGTCATCATGGCAATCAATAGCACAGAAATAAGACCGATGATTATCGTCTTATTTAGGCTTAACCAGCGTATTTTAAGTTCAATCTGCTGCTGATCATTAATCCGGCTCCAAGCATACCAACCATAAATATTTGCAGAAAAGAAAAACAATTGCAGTAATAAGCTAGCATATAGTTGAATCTGGAAAAAAATCACGGCAAATAACGTAACATTAATCAATCCAAACAGATAGTTAATTATCTTTTCCTGACTAGCAAACCAAATACATAACAAACCAGCAATCGTGCCTACTGCTTCAATCCATGATAAATCATAACCATTTTTACCTATTGGTATATTTACTAATATATTGTTAATACTGAAAAAATCCATCTGTTATGTCCCAATTATTATCTGTAGAAAAGTATTATACCCTATGGATTTCAAGATGCATCGCGACGGCAAGGGAGTGAATCCCCGGGAGCATAGATAACTCTGTGACCGGGGTGAGAGAGTGCAGCCAACAAAGAGGCAACTTGAAAGATAACAGGTATAGAGAGAGTAAGGAATATCCATGAGATACCCCTTATGAATCAAAATATCTCTATGGGTAATAAGCTATAGCGGAAATCGGTTAACTTACATCAAAATAGATATTTAAATCTGGCACGTGCTCCGTAGCGCTGATCGTTATGACTGTTGGCAATTTTGTTGTTAGCATCCGTTTCCAGCATGGAGACATAAGCGCCAAGATAGAGATTGAAGTTCTTCATATTCATGAGGTTAGGAATCTGATATGACGTATGGATGGTACTAATGTCGTATTCGCCAGGTTCATTGAACGGCTGATCAATATGTACGGTCATACCATCAGTGTTGAACTCTTTGATATTGTTGTGAGCATAGATATAGCCCAGTTCGAAGCGACGCCACATCACATTGATTCCAGCCGTGAAATTCTGCTCGCCCGAAGCATCCAAATAAGCAGTATTCAGGTTAGCGACAATACCGTTCTCGGGATCAGTCTCCAGATTGTTCCAACTCAGTGTCATACCGTAACCATTGCGGCTGGATTGATCGATCCATTGCCCTTGGGCATTTTTGTAACCATAGGCGTTGTTGACCACATTGCTTTCCATAGCCACTGCTGCACTAAATTGGTCTTTTTTCCAAGCGATCACTGGACGCAGATAAGCAACATTTTTATTATTATCCAATGTGTTACCGTGATAGAGGTTATCCTGAAATAGTGAAGTGCCGTCTTTAAGTAATGTATTGAGTTCGAAATACCAGTTACCCGCGTATTTGCTCAGCATCAGGCTACCACCACTGTTACTACGGCCACGTCCTTCTTTCATCATGTAGATATAACCGAAACCATCAGCATACAAGTCATTGGCAGTATTACCAGAATACTGAACAAAAGTGTCTTGATTAAGGGGAAACATGTCGTAAGCTTCAAAACGCCCGATTTTGGTCTGCCAGTTTTTCTCGTTGCCGAAGAAGAAAGCAGCATCATCGAGATTCATTTTTCCGGTCATATCTGCTAGCGGCTGCACACTGAAGCCAGCGAAGTTGCCATTCTGATTACTACGATAGCCATCTAATCCAATCAAAATACGGCCATTGATATTCCAGCGCTCTTTGTCACCCGGTTTCCAGTCTTTATTATCGCTCGTTTTCAGTGAGGTAAGCTGACCACTTCGGCTAGTACCATCAAGATTAAACTCTACATCACCGTACAATTTCAGATTACCAAAGTCATTCAGCTTTAAATTACTGGTTAGTACGGCATTGTTTTTCTGAGAATCATTTTCCAGCGAAGCGTTGTGCTGTGCCACTTGCACAGTCTGCTGCTCGTTTTTGACGGAGTGTTGTTCCAGACGTTGCGTTCGTTGCTCGGCAGCTATGGCACGTGCTTCTGCTTGAGCAGCACGTTGTTCTGCCTGTTGCAATCGCTGCTCTAATGCTTCAAGGCGCGCTTCAATGCTGTTGGTAGGGGAAGCAAGGGCAGAAGCTGAAAATATTAATCCTGGAGCGACAATTAGATAGTAAAGATTTTTCATGGCATTCGCCCCATCAAGATATTAGTATTCTGTTCTACCAAATTGCAAAACCGATTTTTCAGTGCAAAAGATAATTGAGTTAATTGGCCGATAGCAATTAAGTTTGTTAACCAGCTCAAACTATTGTGATCAATTCCGCAAATTCGGCAGAAAGGTGAAGAAATGGTAAATCAGATACCCGTTATTATGTGTTCAATATGTTCAAGTATGCATCTGTAAGAAAGCGCTCAATTCATCAATGTATGGCAGCGCAGTCATCGCACCTTTAGCAGTAGTCGCCAATGCACCGCAAGCTTGGGCCTGAGTGATGACTACCGTCCATTCGTCATTCCGCGGGAAACGCCCCAGTTTTGCCAGTGCTGTCAACAGACCGGCAACAAATGCATCACCAGCGCCGGTCGTATCAACAGGAACAACCGGTGTAGCACCAAAATGACGGAGTTGTTTGCCATCGTGCACGTAGACACCTTCACGACCAAGCGTAACCAAAAGTAAGCATAATGGAAAACGATCCATCACCCAGTCAATCGCGTTTTCCAGTTGCTCAATGTTGCTGATAAAATTGAGTTCATCACGTGAGATTTTCACTACATCCGCCAACATCAGCGCCTCTTCCAAACACGGCCGCAATTCTTCTGGGTGCTTCCATACCTCCTCTCTGATATTGGGATCAAAACTCACCCAACCGCCAGCTGCCTTAATGTTTCCCATTGCCTTCAATGTGGTACTACGACTCGGCTCCTGCGACAAGGCGATTGAACAGGTATGTAACCATTCCCCAGCACTAAACTCCGGTACATCAGAGGGCTGTAGAAATAGATCGGCACTGGGAGTGACCATAAAAGTAAACGAACGCTCACCCTGCTGATCCAGATCTACTACCACCGTAGAAGTATGATATTCATCGTCCTGTACCATGTGACGGATATCTACACCTTCAGTGTGCAGCACCTGTTGCAGGAATGTGCCAAAGCTGTCTTTACCTACGCGACCAATAAAACCACTACTTCCTCCCAGCCGTGCGACACCCACGGCTACATTGGCTGGTGCACCACCGGGACACTTCAGATAGCTATTTGAAGTTTCAGGAACTAAGTCAACAACAGCGTCACCCAATACCCATACGCGATTAACCATGTTTAATCCCTGTTTCTCATCAAGGCCAAATAACGAGTTAAAATAAAGGAACCGATTTAGCAACTCAATAAAATCATGTCAAGCCGCATTAATAGAGTGAAAGAGATCAAAAAAATACAACTTTTACAATCGCAAAGTATGATTGTTGTTTTTATACAATGAGTCTCTTTTGAATAAACCTTTCAAGGCCCAGTATTAGAAGTTGAACGGCCAAACCAATATCAAGATCCTTCATAGTTGATTTAAACCTGACTTTAAGTTGCACAATACCTGCCAGCTTAACATCTCTGATTAGAAGGAGATTTATTACTGAAAACTAAAAATATTTTTAATAAATAATACATTAAAACTGTCATGAAGAATATTGAACCTCCTCAATTCTGTTACAAAAATTAGGATAAACAACCCTGCATGCTTATTGCTCCCACTGACACAATGTACGCGACCTATTCCGGCATGAAGTGCACCAGCCAAGTGGTGTTTTTTATTCTTACCCGGCGTAGCTATGTCATAAATCTACCAACGTCACTTCAACAAATTTTCAACAAGACAATAAAAATCATACCGAAAAGTAAGCACAACATTAATTTTTGAACAATAATTAGTAACTCTAGTAAATTATCCCTTAATAAGAAGTACTAACCATGAAAAAATTATCAGCTTGTCTTTTAGTATTGAGTATCACTGCCTTCGCGCCTAACTTTGCGTCTGCAAATATTTGTTTTCAAAGTGAGAGAAATCTGGGCAAATGCGCTAAATTATGTGCGCCAGTAATTGTCATTAGTCTTTTCTTTTCAACAATTTGTCTTTAAATTAATGAATAACAAGATATTAAATAAACAAAGTGACAAGAATAGCTTTGCTCTTGTCACTTTACTGTAAGATATATTAAACTAACCAGAAACATCAGGAAACCTTATAGAAACAGTCGATCATTTTAAATAAAATCCAATCATAATTAAATGAACCACTTAATCGAAAAACCTACAGGACTATATTAATCAATATCTCACAGCAAAAATAAATAAACCACAATGAGTTATCTCAGCTTAAAAAGCTATTTTTTTCATGAATAATCATTGAAGTAACATATATATCAGACAAAGTAACATCATAAAATAATTATTTATATTACCTCTACATTACATTATTTAAGAGACACAGCTTCCAAAAATTTTCATTAATGGATGATAGTTACATTGATAGGCAGAAATATTAGCCCCAACCCATTGTTCAACATCCACAGATTCAAAAGAAATATTATATCCACAGTTTATAACAATATATTCAAATAACAGACGTTGTGTTCGCCCATTTCCTTCTCTGAAAGGATGAATCACATTGAGTTCTGCATAATATCCAGCTAGTTTTCTAATGAACTCCTGATAGTTTAGTCCTACGAGATAATTTTCACTCGCTAACATATTGAATATTCTATTTCCTTCTATTTCAATACGTTCAGCATTGCAGAAACGGGTATTACCTTTTGATATATCAATTGTTCTCAACTGACCAGCCCAATCATATAAATCCGCAAATATTTGTTTATGAAGTTGACACCAAAACGCTAAATCGTAAGGTGGTTCCCGAAATGAAATATTTAATATAGCAAGCTCAGTGAATTCCCTTTCTGCTTGTTTCAGAATGACTGAATCACAAATACCTAATTTATTGACGAGAATATCTGTGCCTAAGTATGTGTAGGGATCTTGCCCTGCACCATATTTATCTACCATAATCTCCTCGCTGTTCACTGTATTTTCTAATTAAATTATTTCTCAGATTTTCTTGTTCTTCTTTAGTCTCAGGCAAGCTATTCATAATAATATTTATGCCTTCAAGACGCATACTATGCCTGTAGTTTTTCAGTTTTATTCGATCAAAATAATGTTTCTTTTCATTATAAGTTTTCATTATTATTTTTTTATTTTTTTGGTTTCTAATATCTCTTTCTTGCTGATGGGAATACTTAAACTTAGCGAGATCTAAGTCCCGCAATTTACAGTTAATTGCCTGACCACTTTCAAACATTCCCCAAGAAATCACTTCGAAATAACTAGCCTTACCATTTCTAATACGATTAATCTTTACTTCTAAGTCTTGTTGCAGTGTTTGTAATACCTGTTGTACTTTACGCTCAGATATCCCTGTCGCATCCATAATTGAACGCGTGTTAGGATGATTTAATTTAGTCAGAGCCGCCATAACAGCTAATTCATATTTCATTTGCATTCCTAAATACGTATATATATGCAACAGCAGTATAAAACACCAAAGTAACAAAAACCATAAAGGAGAATAAAGTTATTACCGGCGGCTCCTATAGAGCACATGCTCATGAAGCGGATGACCATTCGGTAATAAAGGATGCAAGAAAGTGTTTTCATCTTTCACCATTCCAAGCTTTTCCATGACTTTTTGAGATCGCAAATTAGAAACTGTAGTAAATGCAACCACTTCCTCAAGTTTTAATCGAGTGAAAGCAAAATCTAATGCCTTACGAGCCGCTTCGCTAGCATAACCTTTCCCCCAAAATGGTCTATCAAGACGCCAGCCAATTTCGACACAAGGTGAAAAAGGTAATTCCGCTATAGGAATATTCAAACCTACAAAACCAATAAAATCCCCAGTTTCTTTCAGCTCTACCGCCCATAATCCCCAATCACCCTGTTGCTCAAATTTCTGGCTAATTTTATCCACCATTGCATTACTTTGTTCAACCGTTAAAGTGGCAGGAAAGTATTCCATAACCTCCGCGTTACTATTCAAATGGAAGAACGGTGTTCTATCCTCCTCTTTCCATTTCCGCATTATTAATCTATTTGTTTCCAGTATCACTATTATACCCGTTATCTTTCAAGTTGCCTCTTTGTTGACTGCACTCACCCCGGTCACAGAGTTATCTATGCTCCCGGGGATTTGCTCCCTTACCGTCGCGATATATCTTGATATCCATTGGGTATATTCGCATTTTTTAGATTCATATCAACCAAGTGAATTAAAACATATCCAATAGGTAGGCTCCTATAATGCACAACAAGCCTAAAGAGAAATAGGGCAAACTAATTTAAAAGATTAAAAATTTATCGGAAGGGAATGGCCCGTGCCGGAAACCATCAGAATCACACCTCACACGGGCCTGGCTATCAGGCACTGGTTTTTACCGTGGCCTTATCTTTGGATTTATCATTATTGCTATCTTTAATTGGTACAACACGCTCAGATGCAGATTTCTCTTTATTCTCACTCTGTTCCGATTGACCTAAAAACAAACCTCCACGCTTGATAGACATACTGCCACAACGACTGATACCACGTAGTTCACCATGTTCGAGAATATCCAACGTTGCTGCACAGCAAGTTCCTTCAACATTGCCATCAATAATGATTTCTGGGGCGCTGAGTTCACCTTCAACTCGTCCGGCATGCATAATTCTAATCGCCCCCTCTTTCACTCGGATATTCCCAATCACTTTGCCCCAGATCTGTATATCACCTTCCACATCAATATCGCCCTTAAATACCGAGCTTTTAGCGACAATTGTACAACGGCGGGCTTCTGCATTAGTGTTCTTTTTATCATCAACAGCTTGAGACACAGGTTCAACAGCCACTGTCTCTGTTTTTTTTCCAAACATAGTTTTTAATCTCGACCTCATGTGAATAAAGCAAAATATTAAAGCCAAAAAAGAGAGAATCGCTGTCACCGCACAGCTAAGAAGATCACCAGCCAGATAGAATCCCAGAGCAATGCTCCACATGACCCATATACAGCTCAGAAAAATGTTGTCTGAAAAACGATGTTTTGCCATGTTCTTTCGCATTCTTATTATTTTTCATGTTTTTTTCATGTTTTTTTCATTAGAAAATACAAATCAAATCACTATTCTAACAGAACCAATAGCAATCAATGCTAAGGGAAAGCCGGTATTTACCATGTTATTAAACGGTTCAAACCATTATCCATTCTTCTATTAGGCTCTTAGATAACAATTAATAAAGAAAATTTAACATTAAAATGGAAACATCAACTATGAATTTGATAACATAATTTAATAATAAAGTCACGTTATTAATGTTTAATTTTATTTACAAATCAAACGATAATGAAAATATTTATCAATCAGATAAGGCTGATATGACAATAATTAGAGATAGGAAATGAAGAATGGAATACTCAATAGAAATGATAATTTAACCTCTAAGATCCTCTTGAAAATTACCGAATTCCCCAGTTTTATGATTAAGGAATTTAATCAAGCAACAACTATTGAAAAGTGCAAATGACTATTAATATGAACATGCTAAGTTCCCCCACTAGCATGATTTTGGAGGCTTATCAGGTTTATTAATATCCCAGGGTAAAGCCAACCATACTTTTAAAATCACTCGAGACAATAACCGCTGAACTACCGGTTTCAAACTGCAATTTTTCCAGCGGATTTCAACATGCTCTGGAGCTGAAGCTCTCTCATCTTTCAACATTACACCAGAACTCACAGTATAATCGAAAGTGTTTGGAGCGTTGGAATACGGCACAGTGATAATAGCGTCGTTGAAAGTAACAATGTAATGATCTTGATCAGCCTTATTTACAACAGAAACAATGCTAAATGTTAATATAGCCACTATAATAATTTTATTCAGTTCCATTTCTAATCATTAATATAAGCTAAGAATGAAAATACGTTTTAAATAACAGCTCACTCCATTAGGCTATTTTATTTTCCATCCTTTGTGGCAAAGAGTAAACCTTAGCAAGGTTAAAACTGTCTTCAATAACAACGCCTATTTGATATAGACAGTAAATAACTTTATAATCTCTCATAAATGAAATTTATTGAAAAATAATTAGAGTACAAAACTCATTGTCATAAATACAGCTGTCAAAAAACACAGATAAATGACTTCATATGCAAGAAATATTATTGAATACAGAGAAATGAAAATTATTTCATTAGAAATTCTACCTTAACCCCATAAGACGCCAAAAAATTAATATGACACATTGATCATCCAGAAATATTTACATATGAACAATTACCCTATCGACTTTTTAAGTATTACAGAATAATTGAATTAATAAAAACAAAAAATACAAATTCAAATAATTTCACAACAAAATACTTAGATAACATTTCAATACTATAATTTGCGATCTATAGTATCGCAAATTATATCTACATGAGAATAAAATTCTTTATGTGGTTTATTTTTCAAATTAAAAGATCTAAAATTTTAATTTTTCGATATAATCAATTGACATCGCATAAAAACCAACCATGGCAAAACTGGATATATCCGGTAATTCGTTATGAACGGACATCCAGACTGCCCTCGTGTGTTGAAATTAACTGTTGGATTACCCCACGTAACTCAAGATATCTGACTAGATTCAATAAAGCCTGGAGTTAATATGGAAAATCGGAAAGATTCGACTCAACCTTCCCAAATAGATCAAGTACTTAATGTCATATCCAAATTATGTACTGTCCGAAAAATGCAAGTGGCTCCCCCACCAGAATCATGGCCTAGCACTCGTGATGTCGCAGAACAGTGCAATTTCACTATCTACAAAGCTCGTTATCTATTATTGAAGCTGGCCAACAAAGGATTAGTTATGGTTACTCCATCTCCCGTTAAAAACTCTCTTCGATGGTATATATCGGAAGACAAAATTAAACCCATCTAATGACTACAAATCTGAAGAAATGGGTGTTTACTCTACACAATAGGGCCTGTCCAAACAGTCTAAAACTTGAAAAGACAACATACGGCCCTATAGTGTTATTTATTCAAATAGATAATATAACTGCATGCCAATGCCAAAATGCTGACGATGGTAAATGTATTCTTATTTAGATAATCTGTCCTATCATTTCTGCTATGATTGCATTAGCGACTTTATTCTTTTAATTATAAAAGTCCTAGTAAAAATTTCCAGCACAGAAATGTAATAACCAATTAATATTATTTCATATCAGAGGAAGCTAACATGGAAAAATTACATTATTGGGAAAAGGATGAATACATCATTACTACAGATAAAAATCAGTTAGATATTACGATCATACAGCAGTTTTTGACAAAATCCATTTGGGCAGAAGGAATTGATAAAGAAAAAGTCAGATTGTCGATAGAAAATAGCTTGAACTTCGGTCTATATAAAAATACTCAGCAAATAGGATTTGCTCGTATTGTGACTGACTTCACAACCTTTGGATATATCAATGATGTTTTTGTTTTAGAGAACTATAGAGGATTAGGATTAGGACGCTGGCTGATGGAATGTTGCCTAGAACATCCCCAAATAGCACAACTTCGCCATATTATGCTTGTCACTTCTATGACTCCGTGGCTGTATGAAAAAGTGGGTTATTCGCCGGTAAATGAAGAAAATTTTGTCTGGCAAATGGTTCGGCCAGATATTTACAAACAACCGAAAATATAAAATTGTAATATCAATTTGCTGATAATATCAAATAATGAGTCAATGCCCGATCATTTCATCGGGCATAATGACTACGATAGCCACATTATTACAACAAGCACACGGCTATTGTTTGATTATCTGGAATCTTTTGACCCACACAGGATTAGAAACTGGCATTAACACCCAAGCTAAAAGAATAGGTGTGATTCTGTACATCACCATCATTACGTGATATTGATGCAAAAGCGCCCCAATCCTTATTAATAACAGCATTCATACCAACGATATATTCACCCCAATCGGTATCCTGTTTTGGGCTTTTTCTAACGGAAAATGTCTCAGTTGAATTGATCGCACTGCGAATTTGATAACGTTTCTCACCAAACTGATGGTTAAACCGAACTTCGGCATAGGGATTAAAACGACCAAAATTCGTGTCCAGCCGCCAGCCTAATGTTCCAACTTGAGAGTCGTAACGCTGATCGCTAAAATTCATAGCCGTACTGTTATTACCCGATTCACGATAACCTTTGACATAACTTTTATCCCAGGCGTACTGGATGATCGGGCTAGTCATAACCGTAGATGTCAGAGGAATATCCCAACCCGCTGTAATGCGCCCTCCCCATTGATGACCGGTAGTCGAAGCATGCTCATTGCGCAGCCACTCATTGAGCACGATACCACGAGTAATGTCCTCATATTTCATGTCTAAATAGTGAAGATCACCACTAATCCAACCTTTATCATAGTAACGCCATAAACCGTAGGCGGTGAATACATAACCACGGCCATCATAGCGGAAATTATTCACTGAACGATTATCTTGATAACGCGAGATCATCCCACCTAACAAAATATTATCCGAGAGCTGATAGTCACTACCTAGTGTTAAAGTATGATTATGATTACCACTATAACCACCAAATACACCTATTTTACCTTGCTCATTACCCACGCCACGTAGCTGTTGCAAACGACCGTCAAGAGAGGCAAGTGCCCCCTTCACCGGCATATTGTTGGCTTTCGTCAGTAACATAGCCTGCTGTGGAGCATTAAGGATTGAAATAATGTACTGACCAATCATATGCTGTGCAGCAGGAGTTGGATGAAAATCGTCAGCAAATAAAAAAGGCATATTCTTATCAAAATCGGGATGATTAGAATCACAATCTTTGGCATTAACACCCTGGGGACAAGCGTAACCTATAGTATTAAGAAAGCCATAGCGTAGAGGATCTGCTATCACTTCATGCAAAAGCGCATTAACATCAGCACGAACGATATTGCCATTCCCTTGACTCAGTTTTTCATCTTCTAATCGATTATAACTATCAACCAGATCTGACGCACCACGGCTATGCTTTTCATAATTATCAATTAATTTCTGAGTTATCACCTCCGCTTTTTTAGCATCACCTCCTGAAGCGTTAGAGCCGATATTTTTGAAAACACCTTGGATAACTTGAAGACGGGTGTCTTCATCAAGTGTTGGATACTGATTAACTGCCGCATGAACTTTATTCAGCGCTTCCTCAACTTGTTTTTGGGTAGCGCCTCCAATTGCGAGTCCTTCAGAGATAATGGTTTCCATAAGCTTCGGAGTGATACCAACATCAGGAACCGTAGGCACGATCACCAATCCGGCCCCCGCATCAAGAAGCATATGTACCTGGGATGCAGCAGCGTTCGCACTCTTATTAATCGTATCTTGTGCTTTACCCAGATCTTTCAATGCATCCTTAACATCATTACCACCAATCCAATGAACATATATGCCATTAGAATCTGCACGACCACCATGGCTCGCCAGATAACGAGTTATCTGATCCTGAGTGTTATCTTCACTATTTAAACTGGTAACAGCAGTCGCACCACCAGCAGCATAATTCGTTCCTCCGTCGTTAGAGTGGGTCAGTTTAGTTCCTAAATGTTGAGCAATAATATCGTTATATAGATCACTGGTCTTACCATTTACTGTGTATCGCCCCTTATTTCCACTATCACTTAGGCTATCGCCAAAAACATATAGATTGTCATAAGCGTGTGCGTTCGAAATTGCACTTATCGAAAGTGCTAATATGCCTGGTGCAAATATAAATGACCGTTTCATTAATATGATCCTCAAGAAATAATTTTATATTTATCATTGAACTAGCCGTCCAACTGGAATGAACAACCCAAATAGAATCTACGTTGGTGAAATATAACGCGTTCCTTCCCTTGGCTAACCAATACCTCATTATAGTTAGTAAGAGGGAATATCCTGCATTGTTTTTTTACATCTTAAGGTTTAGTGTTGCTTAATAGTTCAAATAACCAATTCGGTTAAAATTCAACTAGCTATAAAAGATAATATTAGACCAAATAGACTCATCTCTCCCCCCCACTTCATGAAATAGATCACAAAATAGCAACAATTTTAACAATTTGAGTTCTTAGTGAGGATAACAGCTAAGTCTGGGTAATATCTGAAGCGATCCATCACAATAAACGTGATAGCATCAATTCATCATCGATTTAGCAAAATAGAAGATTAAGAAAAATGAATATAAAAATTCAGCAGGCAATGAAGACAGATTTCAATAAACTGCTCGAAATCTGGGAAGCCTCCGTGCGGGCAACACACGATTTTTTATCTGACAAACATATTAATGAACTACGCCCATTAATTCTGCACACCTATTTGCCAGCGCTGACTGTTTATAAAGCAATAAATGACAAATGCGAAATTGAGGGTTTTATCAGTGTCGATCGGCATCGGGTTGAAATGCTGTTTATCTCCCCTGATTCCCGCGGTAAAGGCATCGGCAAAGCACTTCTGAATTTTGCTATCGCTGAATTAGGTATCAATGAACTTGATGTCAATGAACAAAACACTCAAGGCGTTGATTTCTATCGGCACCAAGGATTTAACGTTTTCAACCGTTCAGAAATTGACGGCCAAGGTAATCCATTTCCGTTATTACATATGCGGATTGAACGACTGAACCCCGAAGCGGTATAACTGACTCCAGTTCAACACCACGCCATAGTTGCCAACACAGCGAAGGTAGTTTCCTGATACCTTCGCTATTCATGACTTTTTCACTTCAAATTAAATTCGATCGCTAACGTGATATCTCTCGGCAAACCGGGCGGTTTCACGCCTACTGACCGGGCTTGTTGGATAGCCGCAAGCGCAGCCCGATCCAATTCGTCAGCTCCCGAACTCTGCACTAATTGAGGATTGGTCAGATCACCGCTGTCCAGCAAGCTAAATCTTACTTGTACCGTACCCTGTTGTTTCATCTTTTTCGCCCGACGCGGATAACGTTTATGTTTTTCAATTTCACGACGTAGGGCTGACTGATAGCCTTGTAAATCATCGGAACCCAAACCGATCATCGGTTGGCTGGTTGTTGCCTGACGCGCCCCAGTTTGTGAATCCGCAACATCTTTTCCTGCTGCCTGAGAATGATCCGCTGTTTGCACTGTTTGGTTTTGCTCAGTTGTCGGTTGACTTTCACGTTCCGCTAGTTTGGGCTGACGATCTTCTACCGGTTTTTTCTGTGGTTGAGGTTTGTTCCGTGGTTTGGTATCTGTATGTTCTTCCAGCGGTTGCCTCTTCCGTGGCCGATCCACGGGTTTATTGAGCGCAATTTTTGCCTCAAGCGGTGACTCCTCTACCACAATTTCTGGTGATCGTGGCGGAGGAATCGGTTCCGGCTCTATAGATTGCTTTTGCTCAGCAGGTGCCGTTGGAGCCACCATTTCTATTGACATACTGATTATTGGCGAATTCACTGATTGATTATTCGCGCTGTCATCCTGTAACAAATGCCACGCCATAAACACAGCGACTCCCGCATGTAACAGCAAAGAAACAACCAAGCCAATATATAGACGATTTTTCACCATAATTTAAGCCATCTTTCCGTTCGTTATCTGTAGAGACTGCCAGTTGTCTTAACAGCCAACCGGCTAATCTCCCTTAAAGAGTCAGAACTGACTGGTGACACTCAGCTTAAACGTCCGTCCGGGCGCTGGCATCATGGAACGAGTTAACGGGTCCAAATAATAGCGATCAGTTAAGTTAGTGCCGGATAATTCGACGACAATATTTGGCGTAACCTTATAATTAACATAAGCATCCACGGTCATTACCGGATTCCAACGCATTGGGTTATTATTTATCCCTTTATAAATTCCCGGCATTTTTTTCATTAACCACTTTTCATCCTTATTCTCCACGCTACTGTGATACAACACCCGGCTACCAATTTCTAAATCTTCATTTAATAACCGACCGCCAATATTCAGATTAAGAGAATAACGCGGAGGAATCGTTGTTCTTAAAAAACCACCGGGGAAACCGCCATCAATACATTCTGGAACACCAAATTTATTGGTCGAATCTAACCTGCTTGATGTCGTTTTATCACAAACTTTATTTTTAAGATTATAAGATAGGCCAAAATGGGTAAAGAAACCACCGTTATCATAACGGCCTTGTACTTCTAAACCCGATAATTTCTGTTTATCTAATTGAGTAAATTTAAAGTTACTATCACGGTCAAAAATATTTTCTATGACGGTATTGTAATAAGCGAATTTAATATCTGCATTATTCTCTGCTCCCAGCAGATGGCTTAAATCCTGCACATAACCGACTTCAACGGTTTTGCTCCGTTCAGGTTTAAAAGCACGTGCGGGCTTATCCGTCAAACCAGAAGAAAAGCCAACGGTATCTTCAAAAATACTCGGCATACGTACTGCTTCAGCGTAACGGGTATAGATACGGGCATTATCAGATACATAAGCCGTTGCGGAAAATACCGGCGCCCAAGCATGATCCTTACGTTTAGGTTGTTTATCCCAACGCTCTTGTTCACTTTTTTCTTTATAAACACCACTATCACTGATACTCAATATTTCTCCTGAACTATCAACATAACGGCTATTCTGTTGAGCGCTACTATATTCATATTTATATACTTCTTTTTTAGTCACAGGATCAATAATGCGTTCATTCATATCAAGCTCCCCATTAAAGTAGGGGTTATCTTGTTTATACAACTTACCATCATCACGATATTCCCACAGCACATCTACCGGTATCATAGGACGAGAAACTGAATCTCGCTCTTCTGATACCAAGTAATCCTTTTCAAAATACTCGCTAAATTCATCATCAGTTAAACACTCAAAACATTCATCAAACTTTTTATATAATTCAGCTTCCCGTTCGGTAAGTGTTCTCTTATATTGTAAACCCTGACCAACCAGTTTTTTGTCCTTACTATAACGGGGATCACGTGCAGCTAAACGTTCATTTAAAAAATCATCCTTAGACCAATAACTCACTCGCCTGGCGCCAGCACTTAATGCCAGCCATGAGGTAGGACGCCAGTCAAAATTAAAGGCAATATTATTTTCCTGACGCCGCCCCTTTCTTGGTAGTGAACGGAAACTAGAGAAACTCTTTGCTTCATAATCATCATGTGAACCCAAACGCTCCCGTTGCAAGCTGGCTGACAATGTTAAATCCAGATCCGCCGTCAATGCAAAGGCATTAGAAAGGTCAACCCCCCAGCGGTTATTATGCGCATTAGTGGAAGCAGTATCGACTAAACGACCATCTTTATTCGGATCTTTTCTCTGCTGATTCTTATTCCAGACCTCATCCCGATCTCGCGGTTCACGTGGATATCCCCCGGCAGTATTAGTATCGCTAATAGTACGGGTAATCCAGAATTTCATATCAAAATCAACCCATTTGTTCCCCTCAGGCTGCCATTTATAATCCACATTAAACGCTTGCTGATGGACATTAGCCAGAGGCCATTGCGGTACAACATTATTCTCAGCCCGAACCCAACCAAGCCGCGAAGGCATAATTTCACCGTAAGTTGTTCTGGTATCGCGAATACCAAACTCAATAGTCTGTTGATTAGCCAAGTGCCAGGTATTTTTCAGTAACCAAGATTCCATTTCACTGGAGGTATTCGATACTTCATTGCCAGGACGATATATACGTGCCGCAAAAGGCAAATAAGGATCATATGCTCGGGTACCACCATCAAGAATAACTTTATCCTCATCACTGATCGGAGCATCATAACGATGAGCACCTCCCTTACCAGCAAAATAGTTGCCTTTACTGCGATAACTATAAGCCGCCATTAAATCAAAATATTCCTGCCGGGTACCTATCGCCAGACGTATCGCATTATCTTTCAGGCCCAATAATTTATTATCTTTTGAAGTTTTCGGCGTAATTTCTAATGCGGGATCAGCATAATTAAACCCCTGCATAAAATCAGGAATATCACGATAATCTTGTCCCAATTGCAGATTCGGTACACGTTCCTTGACCGAATTACTGCTGGTTTCCAATTTCAAATTAATACCGAAACGCTCATCTATAGGTACCACATCATCAATACCCAAAGTTTTTATCATTACGGCGCCACCTATCGACCCCTTTACCCCACGAGTCAGTGATGGCCCTTTTTCTATTTCAATACTGCTGATCAAATTAGGATCAATATAATTACGGTTATTGGCGCCGTTATAACCACGCCAGGTCGTAATCGCCTGTTCAGTACCATCAATAGTCACAGGTACCCGCCCCTGTCCCTGGATGCCGCGGATATTAGGATCTAATGCGCCACTGTTTCTGGAATCTCCACTGAATACGCCAACTGCACTTTTTAAAACATCCGCCGGGGAAGCGCCTTTATAGCGTTCTACCAAATCCTTACCTAAGTAAATATTGGTAATATCTTTATCGTAGACCGCATCATAACCTGCCTGATCTTTTTCGCTGGTCGCGGAAACATTGATCTTACCTAAGTCAGCCTTATTTTCAGCGGACTGTTTGACTGGCTGAGAAGAAGCCGTTGGTGTTTCTGCATCAACGCGATCAGGTATCATGCCGTAGGTTAACGCCAGCATGAATGTTATTTTGCTATATTTATTATTTAATTTATACATAGTGATTATCTGCCATATTACGGATTTAAATAATCGATTACTTCAATTAACATCAGAAATACTTTTCGAACTTAATTAACACTTCATTCTTGTTATATGAATATAACCAATCGACATTGCTATTATTTTTTCTGTATCGATAAGTGATTACTGGTGTTAAGCCGAAAACCTCAAATTTAGGCATACTGAGAATTGCCGAATAGAGTTGTTCATTGTCTTTACGACGTGCGCCTAACGGCACACTGTAATCACCAAATTGCCGCTGACGTAACGCGGTAAAAGCCACTGCATTAATTCCCGGATACAGTTGAGTGGAAATACCTGCCCGTATTCCTTGCTGTTGATAATCATCCGCTTTTTCAACACTGGTCTTATAAATCCAGTCACCGCCCGCAAAAGTAATTGTTTGATCTGTTAAATAATAAGATAACGTAGCATAAACAGATGCCATATTACCGTCATTATTATTATAAAGTTTATGATAACGGAACTGTTTATATTCACCTTCCAGATTCAGTGCCAGATTTTTGGATAAAATATTCATCCATTCAGTTTTCGCTCCCGTGGTGCGATAACGGAAACGATTACCGACATGATTAAACTCAATAATTGGCCCCATCAGGAAATCATTTTTCAGCGCTTTGTAGTTATACCCCAAATAAGCGGAAGTGGTATTTTCATTTTCATCACTATGATGACGGTAACTTTCTCCATAAGTCATCGAACGCAGAAAGATACCGTGATGGCCACTTAACGGATATACCTTACGCAACGTGGCATCATAACTCATTCCATTCGCCTTCTTCGCCAAAGGCAATTTACGTTCAGTCCTGCAACTACCATTTGCATAATATTCGGTGCAAACAGGAGGCTGATTCGGAGACATATTAGTGTTATCGTTAAAAATATAGCCTACAGAAAAAGATCCACGCCATGAATTACGCAAACTAATGGCATCCTGATAACTGGTTATATTCTTAATGACTGCCGGTGGTAATTTATTTTCGTTATTATGATTATCAGCAGAAATTTCATTAAACAGTAAGCGGGCCTCTTTATTTTTTTGGTTTTCATAATAGACCCTAGCCAGCTCCAATTTAGCACGAGTAAAATCAGGTTGTTTGTGCAAGATAGTTTGATAATGCTGTTCCGCCGTGACTAAATCACCCTGTGAACGTGCAATATTTGCCTGAGCAAAATAGACCAATTGGGTATCATGACCAGGTAGCTTCTGATACATTGACAAAAAGCGCTCGACATCCTTTACTTGTTGATGATTAATGGCTAAATACAATGCCTGACCAATATCATTGACATTATTTTCGACGCTAAAAGTCAGACCATTAAGTACTATCGATAAATTATCGCTATTCTGATTAACTATTTCATCAGTGATGATCTCTTTTTCTTGCTCCTGCAAATTTCTCTGTACGTTATGCCACAATCTTCTACCGGTATCTTCATCTGCCAAAACCCAAGAGGAATAAACAAATAAACAACTAATCAATATAGTAAAACGGATAATGAGGCTATTTAACATTGGGATATCACTGCGTTATAGTCGGACCAATACATAAGCAAAATAAGACAAAGTCCCTATGAACTTTGCCTTATTCAGCTAACACAAATTCATATTATGGGTTTTTAGTTCCACCAAAGGCGGTATCTTTACTGTGATCCGAATTAAATTTAGCCACTCCAGCTAAACTAGCTGCATTATCACCAAAGAAGTGGCCGTTGTTTGTACCGACAACATCTCCGGCTGTTGCCCTGCCCACAAATGAACCATCTGCTCTAATTCTGGAATCAATACCAACGGTCAGCGCACTATTTGCTATTGAACCAGTGAGTCTCTTCTGACCGAAATCAGCAGTAAATGTACCTTGCAGAGCATTGCTGCCACTATATTGGTTGATCCCTTTAACTGTATAAGTTGCTATACCACCGGTAGGCAAATTGGTCGTCACATCTTTACCAGAATAATAGGCAGTATGGGTAGTATCACTGACTTTACCGGTCTGTGACCATTCACCAAAATAGACATCAGCATTAGCCACCTTACTGAAGTTAAATACTCCCATACCTTCATGGCTACTTGATCCAGGCATAGAGATTTTATGAATTCCGTTATTATCCGCTTCGACATAACGAGCAAGACTTGAGAAGCTGGTAATTTGACCTTTAGCAACAGATTGCACCCCAATTCCGGGTTCTCCACCTGGGGTCGGATGACCACTACCACCACCACCACGCGGTTCAGTCACACCGACTCTAATACTTTGACTGTAAGGATCAAAATTTTGGGTTTGCCCAAAACCCGGCGCAGCTATTGCTTGTGTAACTAATCCACATGTACCTAATACTGCAATTAACACTTTAACTTTGTTCATAACATATCCCTTATGTGACTAATTAAATGTTAGATATTGCTTAATTACATAGTTTTAGTACCGTCCGAAGACTGCTGCGCATATTAACGCACTTTTAATAAAAAATGAAATGATAATCATTATCAAAAATTCATTGCATATACTTGTATAAAATGACAATAAATACAGCTAACTATCTAATTATTAAATCAATATTTACCATAACCATAATATACTAATGGAGTTAATCTTAAGTGGAAAAAACTAATAATAAGTGTAAAAAAATCAATACACGCAAATAAATACAATGCATATTATTTCAATAAGAAACTAAAACTATAGTTATTATGCGCAATAAACACTAATATAATTCTTATTATTGGTCTAAAATTAATAAAAATTTATTTAACAATGAAAAACAAAAAACCTAGAAAGATAACTTATTTTATTGATTTAAAAATAAAAAATTATTCTACAAAATTTAAATACAATTATTCAAAAAAATATCACTAATATATAATTAGCCAAAATCACTAAAATAAACATATTACCATAACGCTTTAAATTCAAAAAAACACAACCTAAAAATCATTCGGAATTTAATAACCATAATCTTAAAAAGTAAATTATTATTCACGACGGAATTTTTCTTAAAATAAATTTCCAAATGACAATATCGATATCATTTTCTCTATATGAAAGAATTGAATAAGTTATTTAAATATACCCTTCATCCTTCAAGTTGCTGCTTTGTTGGCTGCGTTCACTTACCCCAGTCACATCGTTATCTATGCTCCTGGGGATGCGTTCTCTTGCCGCCGCGCTGCAATTTGAAATCTATTGGGTATAAATCCAGAAAAATTCCTTGCCTTTCGACAAGGAATTATGTAAAAACTTCAGACATGATCACTTTCAATTCAATATCAGCATCATTCAGGTTCTTTGTATCCTTGCTGTATCAACATAATTTCCCAATGTTCTAATATAGATTTAGATTCTTTATCCCCCATATCAGCCATTTTCCGGAAATATATTTTCGCTTTCTCTAAATCTTGTGGGACATTACTATCGCCATGTAAATAAGTAACAGCGATATTATTATATGCTCTTATAAACCCCAGATTACCTGCTCTTTCGTAAAGTTCTATTGCCTTTTTTACATCTTGTTTATCTCTACCTTCATATTTATAAATTCCACCTAGCCAATATAAAGATAATATATGATTTTTATCTAAACCTAATGCTTTATTGTAATAATACTTAGCCATTTGATAGTCTCTTTCAGATCTTGATAATGCACTATCGCTATATAAACGCCCCAACAAAAAATTAGCATCCGCACTCCCTTTTTCCGCCAATTTTTCTAAGTTACGGAACTCCCCAACGGTTCTGGGTATTTTCAAAGTAATTTCCTTATCCTCATAATTCATTCCTGTAAAAACCGTTTTCGGAACATATTTTTCTACATTTTCCGCATACACATTAGAAGCCAATAAAACCATCATCAAAATAATATACTTCATGATATTGTCCTAAATTATTTACCAAGATATTCTGCGGCTGAATGAGATCATTCTGAAGGTTTTCAATGGCTACATCACTATTTTGTTCTATAAAATCCCCCAAAGGGTTGACTAATTTATCAACTTTATTATCTTGGTAAAAATAATTACTTTCCCCTTGCTTAAACCAGACATCAACAATATCTGTATTTCTACCATCCATCCAATTAACAGATGATGCTAAACCATGATAATTACCTTCAGAGTCAAAATACTCCATTTCTTTATAGTTCAAATTAATAGATTCAATTCCAACTTCTTCCATACTTTTCAATTCACCTTGATCTGTATAAGCATCCCGGTTCTTATCTTGCCATATCTTTAGAGAAGACCACAACAAATCATTAGCATCCAATATCCCATCTTTATTAGAGTCTAAGTCCAATAAAGCTTCAAAGCCATTTTTCGCTTTTTTACCAGAAGAAAGTATGGTTTCCTCTCCAAATAACTCACTTCCATTGTTAATTATGCCATCATTATTCCTATCAAGAACTAAAAAGCCATCATTTTCATTTATCCAACCAGTTTTAGTCTTATCTCCGTTACCCTCAAAATCAAATTTTATACCTGAATCAATAGCAATCGTCTTAACACCATCTCCATTAAGATCTATTACTATAGGTGTTCTATATTTATTAGCAATATGCTCTATGTATTCAGCAACATTATTAGGAGTAGATCCTAGACTCAAATTTATTCCAGCATTTTCAGTCAACTCTTTAATAAAATGAATACAATTAAAAGCTCCAAGATGATAATCTGGAGGGGCTATCTTTCCTTCTTTATAATCTTTAACTGTTTGGTAAAGTCTAATCACATTCTGATGATGTGGATAATTTCCTGAGATAATAGTCAGACTAGATGCCTCTGGATAATTAATACGGTCATTAAAAGAAAGATTATCCTTTGGCGTCCAAATACTATCTCCAATACTTAATCCTATAGTAATTGACCCCAATCTATCAGTATCCTTATCATAACTTGTAACTGTCATAAAAACGTGACCAAATTTCGACGGAGCATCATTAAGTATAGCAGATCCTCTTGGAGCTGCATGGATAGTGACTGAATTAGGATAATATATAGCTTGATTCAGAGAATCTGAGTCTATCTGTGTGGTTATAGACATGTCTTCTATTTTCTTAACAACATAATGTTTAGGGGTATAATTTTTCATTTTTAATATGTCTCTTTAGTCCTTAAGTTATTATTTAATAGAATAATTTCGCAATGAAATTACTATCACCTATTTATAAAATAGCGATTTCTCTCTTCATTATTTGTAACTAAAACTAGATTTTTATGCCAAATTGCCTATGAGCATAAATAATCTCATTAATATTATAAATATAACCCATATATGTCTTATATTTATTTTGAATAACGACTTTACTGCCAACTAATTATTTTCAATGAGATTGAAATTATTTCACAATAAAAAAATAAGAATCCCAAACAATAAACTAGTTAATTTAGCGTAAAAAACCCCTCACTTAAATAAATGTGTATCTGTATGGCTTTTATAACTATTTTACTATATCGTATAATATTATAGTGTAAATCAGGACATTAATTGAGAAACGACCATTCTTTCTCTAAATCTTAATATGATTAATAGTAAAACAGAGTTAACAAAAAGACCTAAAACCAACCCATACCAAAATCCCACAATTCCCATGCTATCGGTTATCCAGTCTGTCAAAGCCAAAATAAACCCTAATGGTAAACCCACTAACCAATAGCCAAATAACGGCGCATAAAATACCGACCGGGTATCATGAAAACCTCGTAGAATACCAGATAAAGCCGCCTGACAAGAGTCAAAGAATTGGAACAAACATAATAGCAAAATTATATTAATCGCGATTAATATGACTCCATGATCGTTAGTATAGAGTGAAACAAATGAACTTGCGAAATAGTAGATTAAAACACCGATAACCGCGGAAATAGATAATATTAAAGCAATTGAGATCTTTATAGTCCCTGTTAATGATGTTTTATCTCTCTTTCCAATATAGGAACCTACCCTTACTGTCACCGCGGCTGCAACTCCCCCAGTTATTGTATAGATAATAGAGGTAATATTAAGCATAATATTATGCGCGGCAATGACTTGAGCACCTAAAGGAGCGGCAGTGATAGCAATCACATCCAGAAAAACCATTTCAACAAAAAGCGCCAACCCACTTGGCATGCTAATATAAAAAGTACTGATTAAATCCTTATATTTTGGCAAACTGAAATCTGGCCTATATCGACGATATTCATTCTTTAGCAAGAAATAGATAACCAAACATATAGCACTCAGGTTATTAATAACCGCAGTTGTAATGCCCGCTCCAATTCCCCCCATTGCTGGAAAACCCAATTTTCCATAAATAAATATATAATTTAATGGTATATTCAACAATAAAGCACCAGTAGACAAATACATGGCGGTTTTCGTGTCTTCCAATCCTTGTAGAAATGAACGAAAAACATTAAATATCATAACACTAGGAACACCACACGCCATTGCAAGAACATAGCCTTGGGTAATTTTTAAAATATTCTCATCTATGCCTATGAACGAAAGTAGCCAGCTAACTAATATTAATAAAAGAATTATTGGTATCGAAAGTATCACCGCCAGAAACAAATAATTTCTAAGACTTGCTTTAATTCCTTCGTCATCATGTTGCGCTTTCTGCTTTGCTACATCTGCTGCCAACATGATAATCATCCCATACCCTAATACAAATATAGGAAACCAAATACTACTTCCTAATGTTACAGCGGCTAAATCAGCCGTAGCATAGTGGCCAGACATCACAATATCGACAAAACTCATTGCCGTACGTGCTATCTGACTAACGATGATAGGTAAAGAGAAAAATAAGAGCTTTTTTAACTCTAGCCGGTTTGAAAACTTAGTCATAAAAATTCCATTAATTTATTGGTTAGTACCAATATTGGTCATACTAACAATAAATTACGACCAAAATCATTTAGAAAAATTTAGCATGATGAGTATACCTCCTATTTTCTCTCAGGCAACAACGAAACAATAAATTAAAGCAATCTAACGAAAACTAACTATTTCACAGAAATTTTTGTGATCTTTCTAAAAGATTGAATATTTATTTGCGTATTTTGTTCTCATTTTTTATTTTAATCGTTAATGTTATTTTGCTGAAATCGTTGAAGTCTTTTTTGATAATATCCACATTATTAAAAAATAAAGACACCAGCATAGCTAAAACAGATAATTAGTCACTTTTTCAAATTATTTCTTTAATTAATAAATGATGAGTGAAAATATAATGTTTACATAGATATATAAATTAAGCTCCTTATACCCAATCGTAAATGGGGCTATGGTTCTAATAAAAACCACTATACCCAATAGATTTCAAGATGTATCGCGACGGCCAGGGAGCGAATCCCCGGGAGCATAGATTACTATGTCATAGAGAACGATGTGACCGGGGTGAGTGAGTGCAGCCAACAAAGAGGCAACTTGAAAGATAACAGGTATACAACTATTCACCCAAAATACATGTCATCTTACCGATATAAAGAAGAGATCAAAAATGAAACCAGAAACTCTTGCTATCCATGGCGGATATTCCCCTGATCCAACAACTAAAGCCGTTGCCGTTCCTATCTATCAAACAACGTCTTATGCATTTGACGATACTCAACACGGCGCCGATCTGTTTGATTTAAAGATCGAGGGAAACATCTATTCCCGTATTATGAACCCAACCAATGATGTACTGGAAAAACGGGTTGCTCTACTTGAAGGAGGGATAGCCGCTTTAGCCGTTGCATCTGGTATGGCTGCCGTCACCTGTGCGATTCAATCCATTGCTAGCATCGGAGATAACATTGTATCTGTCGCTAAGTTATATGGCGGCACGCATAACTTGCTGGCTCACACATTGCCTCGGTTCGGTATTGAGACCCGATTTGCTGAACACGACGATATTGCCACATTAGAGTCACTGATTGATGATCGCACCAAAGCGGTATTTTGTGAATCTATCGGTAACCCAGCAGGTAACATTGTTGATCTGAAAAAATTTGCAGAAGTCGCTCATCGTCATGGCGTTCCCTTAATTGTTGACAATACTGTCGCTACCCCCGCTTTGTGTCGCCCCTTCGAACATGGCGCTGATATTGTTATTCACTCTTTAACTAAGTATATGGGAGGACATGGTACTACTATTGGTGGCATTATTGTTGACTCCGGCAATTTCCCCTGGAAAAAACATCAGCAACGATTTGCTATATTGACTACCCCAGACCCGTCCTACCATAACGTCACCTATACTGAACAATTCGGTAAAGCTGCATTTATCGGACATTGTCGTGTTGTACCGTTACGTAACATGGGAGCAGCATTGTCTCCTTTTAATGCTTTCCTTATTTTGCAAGGATTGGAAACACTGGCATTAAGAATGGAGCGTCATACTGAAAATGCGCTAAAAGCCGCTCACTATCTGCAAGATCACCCTCAAGTTAGCTGGGTGAAATATGCAGGACTGCCAGACCACCCAGAACATGCTCTGGCTCAACATTATATGCACGGGAAACCATCAGCCATTCTCTCTTTTGGTATTAAAGGCGGCCAGCAATCTGCCGCAAAATTTATTGACGCGTTAAAGCTGATTGTGCGCTTAGTTAACATTGGTGATGCTAAATCACTCGCCTGCCACCCAGCGTCAACAACTCACAGACAATTAAATGATGAAGAGTTAATTGAAGCCGGCGTATCACATGATATGATCCGCCTATCAATCGGCATTGAACATATTGATGATATTATTGCCGATCTTGCCCAAGCTTTAGATGCATCGAAGTAATTCAGAATAACTATATACCACCCCGTTTATCAAAACGGGGTGGTATATCATCTGCCACAACTGCGTATTTACTATCTCTATTTCAATTATTTTGCCCCACCAATATTACCAGCTTTCATTATTTATCAATCACATTAACTACACAATTCATGGAATGAGCCTCCAGAACTGACCATTATTACCTGAATAACTAGAACGAAAGTCATAGGGTTAACAGATTAAATCGGTAACCCAAGCACTAATATTCGATAAAGTTATCTATTCCTACCTCAACACAAAAAATGAAATCAGTATCACTTATTTTTTGGGTTCATATAAATACAGGTTAGGAACAAGCGGCTCGAACGTAAATAGGTAAAAATATCTGAGCGGCGACTACTCACATCAAACATACAAGGAAAAATATATGAAGGTTCAGTTAGCCTCTATGTTGTTATTAAGCTCATTACTCAGTGGGTATGCTTCGGCCCAACTTCCCGAGGGATTCAGCAGCACTCCATCATTCGAGGATAATTTCAATGGTACAACGCTCGATACCCAGAAGTGGGATTATCGTGGCCTGGGTGTCAGAAAAAATTGTATTAATACTCAATCAGCCGTTACCGTACAAAACGGTTACTTAACAATAAAAACCTATTCCAATAGTTCTTCTGGCAAGTTACAGAATTATTGCGGAATGATTTCGACCCAAAAAAGTTTCTTGCAATCATATGGCTATTGGGAAGCAGCTGTCAGATTTAATCGTGCAGAAGGTAATCAGGTCGCATTCTGGATACAGTCACCAACAATAGGTAATGATCTCACAAATCCAGAAAAATCAGGCGTCGAAATTGATGTATTTGAACACTTAGCCGAAGCAACGCAGGAGCAATATAATCATGCTATTCACTGGAATGGTTATGGCAGCGCTTATAAGGGATGGTCAAAGAAACTGTCTATGACTCAGCTTGCTGATGGGAAATTCCATAAATTTGCTGTGGCATGGACACCGAATGGTTATACATTTTATGTTGATGATATTCCCCAAAATCTATCGGGTCTGGATCAAATCCCAATCTCAATCGCCAACCAATATATTATTTTAAGTTCTGAAGTACCACGCAGTTTTCCAACTCAGGGTTATGGCCCCATTAATGAAACCACTGCAACATTCGATGTTGATTATGTAAGAGTTTATCCGTATATCAGTAATAAGAAGTAACCCTCTTTTTTGCCGGATTTTATTCCGGCAATACACAAAGAAAAAACAAACAAGTAGTGGCGTCCAATCACTGGACGCCACTTTCTCATTAAAATGTTACATTCATTTTAGCCCACACCGTCCTACCCGGTTCATTCACTGAAGTATTCGCTGAATAACCAAAGGTGCTATTACCCGCAAGGTTAAGATGTTCGCTATATTCTTTATCCAAAATATTGTCAATGCCAGCACTCATTTTGACATTTTTGTTAACCTTGTAAGCAACGTTCGCAGAAAGTACGCCAAAACCTGGACTGCTTTCAAAATCTTTACTAACAACGTTTCCTTGATTCACAGCAATCCGATGCTGGCTGCTCACCAAACGCCATAAACCGGTACTACTCCAATCGCCACGTTCATAAGTCAAGCCGAAACGGGCTTCCAGAGGTGGAATCTGAGGCATCGGCTTATTATCGGTGGTATTTTCACCCCAGGAATAAGCAAGGCTGGCATCCGTTTTCCAATGTTCTGTCAGTTGATAACCAAAGCCCATCTCTCCCCCCATAATATTGGCATTGACATTATCAGCCTGACTGATGCGAGCATTGTGAGGGCTATATCTAAATAAGATGAAATCATTTACCCGCCCTACATAAGCGGATACCCAGCTATTAAAACGTTCACCGGTATATTGAGCACCGATATCAAGCTGAGTGGTTTTCTCGCTTTTCACCCCATCAAAAGCACTAGCACTACCAGCCGGACCATATTTAGGAGAAAAGAGTTCCCAATAATCAGGAAAACGCTCGGTATAGCCAACACCGGCATAAAACATCAGTGGCACATCAGCAAGAGTATGCTCTAAACGCATAAAACCACTTGGCAAGGTATCATTGCGTTCCTTCTCACTATTTCCAGCAAATCTTTTTACCAAAGTGCGATCAAGACGAGCACCCGTTATCAATTCACTCTGTTCTGTGGCATACCAGGTCAATTCGCCAAACAAACCATAATTATGGAATTGAGCATCTTTTTGCCATGCGCCGCCAGCTTTATTACGATGGGTATTGGTTTGCGTATCTGCACCGCTTTCCAGTTTGAAATCTTGCCATATCCAGGTCCCCATAGCTCTTCCGCCCACGACACGGCGATCCAATTGCATCGACATACCGCTGTTCATATTCATGTGCATGCCACACATATGCTTACAGGTCGAAGAAGGCATACTCATGTTCGGAGAACGCAGGGTGATATTGTCCATAATATGGTTGGTGTAGTTGTAATAAACCTGAGCTTCAACTTTATCAAAAACCTCACCAATGTTAGATTTCTCAAAACGCAGACCGAGACTTTCACGTTTGAATTGTGATCCATCCATGCTGCGCCCAGCATAGCGGGCCTCTCCATCCCCCTTCCCTGCAGTTAATTCAAATAATGTATCTTTATCTGGCGTCCACCCTAATGCCAGATCACTATTCCATTTATCCCAGCGAGACGGGACACGATATCCACCACCATCTTTGTAATCATCTGAACGGGACTTATTTCCCATTAAACGTAAATATCCCAATTCACTGCCAATACTGGCATCAACATTGCCATCCCAACGACTATTTGAACCAGCCAATCCACTGGCATTGACCTTTACCCCCGGCGCCTCAAATCGAGGATATTCACGTTCAAACCTTATGGTACCTGCTGAAGCACCCGGCCCCCACAACACGGATTGAGGCCCTTTAATCACCGTCAACAAATCATAGCTTTCCGGTGAAATATAAGATGAAGGTGCATCCATTCTGCCCGGACAAGCACCCAGCATTTCTGCACCATCAGTTAAAATCTTAAGCCTTGAGCCAAACATTCCCCGAAATACCGGGTCACCATTAGTCCCACCATTACGGATTTGTGAAAATCCGGGTATGGTTTTTAAATAGTCAGAACCGTCACTGGCCGGAACGGGCTGACGGGGCGTTTTTGGCGAAGTGACAATCGCCAAAGGCGAATGCAAGGGCGCGGTTACGGTGATGACATCCCCATCATTGATTTTTGGGTTATTCTTATATTCATGTGAATCTGATGTCGTTTCCGCCGCATATCCATTGAAAGCAGCTAGCAGAAAAAGCGGCATTGCCGAACTAATACAACGAGATAGCTTATTTTTTTTATGAGAAGAATTTCTTTCAAACATTTATTTTTCCTTAATACGAACCCACCCCTCGAAAGATCTCTCTCAAAAGTGGAATACGTCACAGAATCCAACCAAATAGTTTTTGGCATAAACAGACTTTTCCTGACTCAACAATTAGCAGGAAAAAGCTTTTCGTTATGTTTAAATCAGTGGGATCAGATCTGTTCAGGCGGAGCGCGAGGTAACGAATCAGAAAAGATGAAATGCGGCAGAAAGGAAGCTACGGTTTGAATCGGTGGTGGCCGTGAAGTCAGCGAAGTTGACCAAAATAACGGTGTATTCGCCAAATCCAGCATAGGTACATGGATCAGAAAAACGCAGTATCCACAGGCAATATCCTCCAACATCGACATACCACCACCGGCATGCATACCCATCTGCATGCCATCATGATGGTTAGTACTGGAAGAAACGTCAGAATGAGACATATTCCGGGGAATATCATCGTTAGATGACATCACCATATGGCAATCGACCACTTTCGATGAATGAGCCTCACCAATGCGCGCATGTTCCAGTGACCGGGAAATCACTGGCGCAATGAACAACATCAGTATCGCGAATATACCGAGCCAAGCTGGCAGGCGGCACCGCGATGGGTAAAATTGGATCAGTGACAAACTAAGCCTATTCTTGTAGAGAACACATTCAGGGACGGGATTGTACGTATTTAACGGCCAAATGTTAAAACACTTTATGCAGGAATGTCGTTTTGACAGCAAAATTTGATGTTTTTCTCAGGTTAGCGAGATGTATTATGTTCATTAACTCGACCAAAAATATCGAAAATCCAGCCTGCCGCAATAGCTGCATTCTTAGCAAGATAAATGTAACGATAAAAGCCAACGGTACCTAACGTGAAACTCATTGCTCGTTCTTCACTATTTAGGAAACCATTGTGAGAAGTTAGCTGCATAATTCCTAAATAAATGACAACAATACCCACAGTCTAAGTGAATTCCAAATGAACACCGAACAAAATCACAGAGATTAACGTCACGAGCAAAGGCATTGCCCCATGCGTAATAAAGGTAGATTTGATTCAGTATGTCTCCACAATTCTGTTTCCATATTGCCCCTTATATATAATCCATAGACCTTCATATTACAGCCGCATTTTTTTATCCTCAACAAAAAATACTCATTATAAAAGCCTTAAGTTATGCAACTTTTTACGGTTGTGAACATCAGAAAAAACGCAGATTGGCGTTTTCTATGGCTGAAATACAACACACGATAAAACGGAATAAGAGAACCGGTCCCCAACCGATATTTTTTGCTCGATTAATTAGGAATAGTCTTAAAAATAAACTCATTGATATTATTTTGTGATTTAGGTAACATTTTTTGACATGAACAGATATTCACCACAAGACGAACAATATCTGATTAATTTTTTATACTTAATTATTTAATTCTGATGGTTTTGTACTGGAAGGGAAAAAATACAAAAAATTTACCTTTATAACCACCAATGAAAACAGAATATTACACTGCATTATTGCTGAAAGACAGTGCAGGTTAAATTATCAGTCTCCGAATGGAGTTAACACGACGAATACGAGTTATCCGTCATGACATCTTTTTTTAGGGGCATATTTGAGGGAAGTTTTGCTAAGAATTTTACTCGCCCCATTACTTAAACTTAAAACACTGGAGAAAATTGTGACTTTACGTACCAAAACAGTTCCCAAAATTTGGGGAATCATTACTAAACAATTAAACATGAGCAACCATACATTCAAAATGTCGGCCTGGAAAAATTATTGCGAATCTGCGTTAAATGATGCTTTAGTTTATGCTCTGCATTCTTGCAGATTCTTACTCCTCTATTTGAGTGTGATTTCCCGAAATATTTTATTGTTCCCAATTCTTCTCTGCGAGTTATTATTGGCAGCTCCATCATTCGCACAAACAGAAATACCGTTAACAACATCAGATATTCGCACTTCTATCGGTCCAGTGGTAAAGGGTGGAGTATACAACTATGCACCTTCCGTGATGTTAGACGGGGTATATCGGATGTGGTGGTGTGGTTCCGATCCCACTCATCCCGGTGACCATATTTTCTATGCCGAATCTCCATCTCTTGATGGCCCTTTCCGTGCTCGTGGGGGTAAAAATGCTTACCAGATTGTTTTTTCTCCCGACAAGGCAGTGAACGCATTCGATAAAGTCCATACTTGCGATCCCTCTGTCATACGAGTTAATGGTACATATTATATGTATTACGGTGGATGGGACAGTATTCGCACTGAAATCGGAGGCATAACAAAAATTGGCCTCGCAACAAGTACTGACGGAATTAACTGGACACGTGCAAACAATGGTAATCCGATAATCTTACCCGCTAACAAGAAGCTAGATGGAAATCCTTACGGAGCAGGCCAACCCTCCGTGTCCTATCTCAATGGTATGTTTTACCTTATGTACACGGATACAACCGGAGCAAATTCCCTGGATAAAATTTACGGCGGCGGTGGACAATATATTTTAAGATCTCCCGATCCAACCTTTCAAAGTGAAGTGGAAGAACTTACTCCGAATGGATTCGTCACAAAAACGGAAGAGAATCACACCGAATACCGTCAAAACTATTGGGTAAGCGTCGATATGCAGTTTTCTGATGCACTCAATGCATGGATCGTAGCTCACAATGATGGCTCCAGACTATCTTTGAGCTTTTATCCGCCAGACTTCTCTACGAAAATTTACAACGATGTCCAATTAAGCACTTCCACTGTAGAAGGTCCCGGTATTGTATCAAGACCAGATAAGCACTCAGTTGTCTCAAGTACCGGACAGTGCAGTACACTGCCAATTGATGTTATCAATGCGACTGCGCGTAATTTCCCTCGTAAGTCGCCTACAAACTTGGCACATATTGGTATCGACATCAGTGCTGGAATGAGCTGTAAAAGTATGCTTCCCAGTCAGGTTGCGAATATCTACGAAGGCTATGGAATTAAAGCAGTCGGTCTACCTTTAACATTTGTTGTATCAGGAACGCGTTTTCAAGCTGATTCCATTCGACCAATTCAGTTCTTAACTAAGAACTTCGTCGAAGTCACACCTGAGATTTTCCATGCCATTCCATATGGAGCTTCATTAAAAATCGGTGCTCCTGCTATTGGCACAGCTGGACAACCAGCCGCATTTCTTCTTAATTCTGCTAAATGGCCGGTGAATGGATTAAAGATAATCAGAGATAATAAATCATCGATTAAGATGGTACCGTCAGCTAAATACGATTCCTATCCAACAAAACATCCACTCTACCTAGTGCAATAACCATTTCACTAACCGAATCAAGCATAACAACATCTTGATATGCTGATTTTTATACTACACCATGGTCGTAGACGCGATATCTGAACGTTCACGACCATGTACTGGCAGGATGAATTTCGGGATGAAATTTTCAAACTATCCGCAAACCAATAACGAAAAATTTAGTCTTAAATCGTTTGGCCCCATAAGCATAGGCAATCCATTTCCACAATCAAACTTATTAAACTTTTCTCTTGGATTAGAGCTACAATCTGTTAGCAAAAAACAACTTCTCGAATAACTTCCAGTGAATCTGGGTTTTCAACCAGAGAAAGATCGCCCGGTTCACGCCCTTCACATATTGCTTGCAAGGTTCGACGCAGCATTTTTCCTGAACGGGTCTTAGGCAACTGAGACACGAAATATACTCGTTCCGGGCGACCCACATTGCCAATTTGTTTATTTACCAAACCCATCAAAACCTTTTCCAAAGAGGCAAAATGCTCAGCATTCTGGATTTCCCTTCCATCCTTAAGAACCGCAAAAGCAACGGCAACTTGCCCCTTGACAGCATCCTTAATGCCAATAACAGCCACTTCAGCAACATCTTCATGGCTGGCAAGACACTCTTCTATCTCCCGCGTTCCCAAGCGGTGTCCCGCAACGTTAATCACATCATCCGAACGCCCCAAAATAAAATAATAGCCGTCACTATCACGGATACCCCAATCGAATGTGGAATAAACCGGATGATCGAAGTGGCACCAATAAGTATTGATAAAACGCGTATCATCACCATAAATAGTTTGAATACAACCCGGCGGCAAAGGCCCCTCAACAACCAGCATACCCTTTTCGTTATCACCGCATTCTTTGCCGGTTAATTCATTAATAAGCTTGACATGAAAACCATACATCGGGAAACCCGTACTACCAAATCGGCTAGGTCTGTCATCCAAGCTGCGTGCAATCGCCATAATCGGCCAGCCTGTCTCAGTCTGCCAGTAATTATCAATAACAGGGACGTTGATAGCCTCAGCTATCCAACGGGCAGTATGTTCATCAAGCGGTTCTCCCGCCAAATACAATGACTTAAGTGATGAAATATCATATTGTTCAATATATTCAACTGGATATTTTTTCAATACACGAATAGCCGTAGGTGCTGAAAACATCCAGGTTACCTGATACTTTTCCACTATTTTCCACCAAATGCCCGCATCCGGCTGTATCGGCAGCCCTTCATACATGATCGTCGCCATTCCCGCGATCAAAGGAGCATAGGCAATATAAGAATGCCCTACAACCCAGCCAATATCTGACGTACAGAAAAACACTTCACCGGCTTTACCACCAAAAATAACATCCATGGATGTCGCTAATGCGACAGCATAACCTCCAACATCACGCTGCACTCCCTTTGGAGTACCCGTCGTGCCAGAGGTATAGAGCACACAGGAAATCTCATTGGATTCAAGCCAAGTCACAGGCACATCAGCATTAAGGTATTGCTGCCGCAATGTCATAAAATCGATATCTCTTTCAGGTACCCAAGACATTTCAGCCAGTCCACGATTAACCATCAGTATATGGCGCGGTTTGTAGTTCGCCAGTTCGATAGCTTCATCTAACAACGGCTTGTAAGGAATGATCTTTCCACCACGAGATCCCCCATCAGCAGACACCACCAGCACAGGTTCGGCATTATCCAACCGTGTGGCAAGACTATGGGAAGCAAAACCACCGAAGACAACAGAGTGAATAGCACCGATACGAGCACAAGCAAGCAAAACAAACAGCGCTTCAGCAATCATCGGCATATAAACCAAAACTCTGTCGCCTTTTTTAACGCCCAAAGAGAGCATCATAGCGGCAGTGCTGCTCACTTCCTGATGTAATTCCCTGAAGGTGAATACTTTCTCACTATTCGTTTCGGTCGAGATCGTGATGAGCGCTTTAGCATCAGGCTGGCTTTCCAACCAGCGATCCAGCGCGTTGTAACACAGGTTGGTCTTCCCTCCACAAAACCAACGGGCAAATGGAGGGGTATTATGATCTAAAACCTGCTCAAAAGGATGTTGCCAGAAAATACGTTGAGCCTGTTCAGCCCAGAAAAAATTTGGTTCATCAATGGATTGCTGATAAAAAGCTTTGAATGACATAATCTCTCCTGATGCTGCATAGATGATAGAGGCAGCGCTCCGGGAGAGCAGCCGCTGATAGCATTTTAGATCATATAACGTACAAATCGAGGTATTCGTTTACAGGCATATTTTCCAGCAATGAACGGTCAAGGGAGACAGATAAAATCCTTCTCTGCTGGGTTTCAGGGAACTGGCGTGCCAGATTGGTTTTGAATTTTTGCAGCAATAATGGCATGCCTTCTTTGCGACGACGAGCATGGCCGATAGGGAATTCAACCGTGACTTCATCAAGCTGGCTACCATCTGCTAACGTCACTGTTAATGCATTGGCAATAGAGCGTTTTTCTGGATCGTGATAATCACAGGTAAAATCAGGGTCTTCAACACACACTATTTTTTCCCGCAGTGCATCAATACGGGGATCTGCCGCAACGCTATCTTCATAATCCGCAGCCGTGAGGCGGCCAAAAATCAAAGGCACTGCAACCATATATTGAATACAGTGGTCTCTGTCAGCAGGATTACTTAATGGGCCTTGTTTATCGATAATCCGAATACAAGCCTCATGGGTTCGAATAGTGATTTTTGCAATGTCATCAATGGCTTTACCGATGTCTTTCAATTGCTGATGCAGACTCATTGCCGCTTCTACAGCAGTTTGTGCATGAAATTCTGCCGGGAAAGCGATCTTGAACAACACATTTTCCATCACATAAGCACCATATGGACGCTGGAATTCAAAAGGCTGACCATTGAACAGGACATCATAAAATCCCCAGGTCTTTGCAGTTAGTACCGAGGGATAGCCCATTTCACCTTTTTGCACCATCAGGGCTAAACGGACCGCACGAGATGTCGCATCACCCGCTGCCCAAGATTTACGTGAACCCGTATTGGGAGCATGACGGTAAGTTCTCAGCGCCTGCCCATCAACCCAAGCAAGCGACACGACACTCAGAAGTTCTTCCCGATTCAACCCCAGCATTTCAGCAACAACGGCGGTTGAAGCCACTTTTACCAGAATAACGTGATCCAGCCCAACTTTATTAAACGCATTCTCCAGTGCAAGGCATCCCTGGATCTCATGTGCTTTGATCATTCCGATCAAAACGTCTTTGATCGTGAGAGGCTTTTCCCCTCCCGCGACGGCATTCCTTGATAACCAGTCAGCCACGGCCAATATACCACCGAGATTGTCGGATGGATGTCCCCATTCCGCCGCAAGCCATGTGTCATTAAAATCTAACCACCGGATCATCGTACCAATGTTAAATGCCGCCTGTACGGGATCAAGCTGAAACTGGGTTCCCGGTACACGTACACCATTAGGCACAACCGTACCCGGCACAATCGGCCCCAGTAGTTTCTTACAGGCCGGATATTCTAGTGCCTCTAGCCCACAGCCTAACGTATCAAGAAAACAGTAATAGGCCGTTTCATGTGCGACGGATGATGTGATGGGGTATTCCATAACATAATCCACAATATCCACAATAACTTGATCATATTCAGGACGGTTATTTGTAACAGAGGTAGACATAATAATTCCTTGTTAAAAAAACAGTAATGCAGGAAATCCCACACCAGAAATAACGTTATCCACGTTCATCAATTGGCATAAATACCCGATTTTCGGGTCCGGTATAGTTGGCCGAAGGCCGAATAATTTTATTATCAATACGCTGCTCAATGATGTGAGCAGCCCATCCCGCTGTACGAGCCATCACAAATAGCGGTGTAAACATCGCAGTTGGCACCCCCATCATGTGATAGGAAACCGCAGAGAACCAATCAAGATTTGGGAACATTTTTTTATTAGCCCACATCACCGATTCCAGTCGGTCCGCAATATCAAACATTTTGGTTGTTCCAGCCTGTTTGGAGAGTTTCAAAGCCAAATCTTTAATCACTTCGTGACGGGGATCTGAGACGGTGTAAACCGGATGACCAAAACCAATAATGACCTCTTTTCTTTCCAAACGCGCCAAGATATCTATCTCTGCTTCGTCAGGATTTTCATAACGCTGTTGAATTTCAAAAGAGACTTCATTTGCTCCACCGTGTTTTGGTCCTCGTAATGCGCCAATCGCCCCGATGATAGCGGAGTAAATATCCGTACCAGTTCCTGCGATAACCCGACTAGTAAATGTTGAGGCATTAAACTCATGTTCTGCATAAAGGATCAGGGAGGTATGCATGGTTTTTTCCCATGCTTCGCTGGGTTTTTTACCATGCAGAAGGTGAAGAAAATGCCCCCCTATCGACTGATCATCGGTTTCTACCTCAATGCGGCGTCCGTTATGGCTATAGTGATACCAGTAGAGCAACATGGAACCAAGAGAGGCCAGCAGTCTGTCAGCAATATCACGCGCACCCGCGAGATTACGGTTGTCTTTCTCAGGTAATGTGCAACCAAGAACGGAAGCTCCAGTACGCATGACATCCATAGGATGAGCAGCAGCAGGCAATGTCTCCAGTGCAGCTTTAACGTTACTCGGCAAGCCTCGCAATGCTTTTAATTTCGTTTTATAAGCGGCCAGTTCAACGCGAGAAGGTAGTTTTTCATGGATCAACAGGTAGGCAACTTCCTCAAATTCACATCGGGTTGCTAGATCAAGAATATCGTAACCGCGGTAGTGCAAATCATTACCCGTCTTTCCAACTGTACAAAGTGCTGTGTTACCCGCACTGATTCCTGAAAGGGCAACAGATTTTTTAGGCTTGAATGTGGTTGACTCAGTCATCGTCTTCTGTTCGCTCATGGGATCACCTCTACTGTTTTATGCCACATAAAGTGATGAAATTGGGTGGAACTGTTTCGTCATTGAGATTTTTTCTGGGAGAAAAGCGCATCCAGTTTTTGTTCAAAATCGTAGTAATTGATGCTTTCGTATAATTCGTTGCGAGTTTGCATCATGCTGATCACATTCTTCTGTGTCCCTTCGCGGCGAAGTGTGGTGTAAACCTGCTCAGCCGCTTTATTCATTGCCCGAAAAGCAGAAAGCGGGTAAAGCGCCATGGAAACATCCACACTTTTCAACTCTTCGGTAGTGAAAAGTGGAGTCGCCCCAAATTCGGTAATGTTAGCCAGCACTGGAACCCTAGTTGTTGACGCAAATGCTTTATACATATGCAATTCAGTAATCGCCTCAGGAAATAGCATATCCGCCCCGGCTTCAATATAGGCTTTAGCCCTGTCAAGCGCTGCTTCTAAGCCTTCAACAGCTAAAGCATCAGTACGAGCCATAATGACGAAATTCTTATCAGTACGAGCATCGACGGCGGCCTTAATGCGATCAACCATTTCCTCTTTAGACACAATCTCTTTATTCGGACGATGGCCGCAGCGCTTCGCGCCGACCTGATCCTCAATATGTAATCCCGCAGCGCCGGCTTTAATCATTGAACGCACTGTGCGGACCACATTAAAGGCAGAAGAGCCAAAACCGATATCGGCATCCACCAGCAATGGCAAATCACACACGTCTGTAATACGACGAATATCTGTCAGCACATCATCCAGCGTTGAAATTCCCAGATCAGGCATACCCAATGATCCCGCCGATACACCGCCACCAGAGAGATAAATAGCTTTATAACCCGTTCGTTTTGCCAACAATGCATGGTTAGCATTGATAGTACCAACAACCTGTAATGGAGATTCAGCTTCTATAGCCTGACGAAATGCCAAACCAGCAGAGTAAAGCGCCATACGCAACCTTTATTGTTATTAAAATGAAATTCATTTGTTACTAAGCAATGTATGTGCCAATTAGAGTATAAAGATGATTAGCAAACTCAAAAACAAAGATGATTTAAGAGTTAATGAATTGTTTTTAAATTAAAAAATAGCATTTAAGACATTTGCTATGCTGTAGGAAAGCATCATTGATACAAAATCGCATTTGTTTCATAATGAATCATTAATGTTTCACAAAACATTAATGAAACAATTCAGAAACATTAAATTATTGTCGTGGGAAAAACGAAAACAGCGCACACTTAGGGGAACAGAATGGCAGAAGCACAATCAGTATCAGTAGGTCGTGATAGCAGTGAAAAACCGGTCATTTGGACAGTCTCTGTTTCCCGTCTTTTCGATCTATTCCGCGATATCACGCCAGAGTTCGACCATCAGGCCGATATCACGCCCATCCAACTTGGTTTTGAAAATGCGGTCCAGCATATTCGTAAGCGTTTAACAACCGAACGTTGTGATGCAGTACTCTGTGCCGGCTCTAATGGCGCCTATTTGAAACGTCGTTTGTCTGTACCTGTTATCATTGCTAAGGCCAGCGGGTTCGATTTTATTCAGGCATTAGCCCGCGCACGACAAATCAGCTCCCGTATTGGCGTTATCACCTATCAAAATACATTGCCAGCACTGGAAGAATTTCAGCAACGCTTCAACTTGCGTATTGAGCAGCGCAGCTACGTAACGGAAGAAGATGCACGGGCACAGATCAATGCATTAAAAGCTATCGGCATTAAGGTAATTGTCGGTGCCGGACTCATTACCGATCTCGCTTATGAGGCTGAACTTGTGGGGGTCTTTGTCTATTCTGCCGATTCTATTCGCCAAGCATTTCATGACGCCTTGGATATCGCCAGAATGACCAAGCTCAACCAAGCTGCCATTTCTGCCTATCCAACAGAGAATACCTTACATATCCGCCACACTCTCAGTGATATCCAGGGAGATTCAACCGTGATGGAGCATGTGCGCAATACCATCATGTTATATGCCCGTTCGCCTGCCACAGTGCTGATACAAGGGGAAAGCGGTACAGGGAAAGAGTTGGTGGCTCAAGCCATTCACCATGAATATACCCTGCGGTATGGTCAAGTTACGGGTAAACATCGGCGTCCGTTTGTTGCCGTTAACTGCGGAGCCATTGCTGAATCCCTGCTGGAAGCTGAATTGTTTGGTTATGAAGAAGGAGCTTTCACTGGCTCCCGACGTGGAGGGCGCGCCGGTCTTTTTGAAGTTGCCCATAGAGGCACGCTATTTCTGGATGAAATTGGTGAAATGCCACTGCCTCTTCAAACACGGCTATTGAGAGTATTGGAAGAAAAATCTGTTGTCAGGGTAGGAGGACACCGTCCAATTACCATTGATGTTCGGATCATTTGTGCCACACATTGCGATTTGGATACCTGGGTGCAAGAAGGGCGTTTTCGAACCGACCTGTTCTATCGTCTGAGTGTATTACGGATCAACATTCCAGCCCTCAGGGAAAGGGGTAATGATATTAGCCTATTAGCACTAGAATATCTGCGGCGAGCATTTGCTGCATTAAATTTGCCAGTCTCACAATCAAGAGTACAAGAACTTTCTGCCTGTCAGGAAGCATTACAAGCCTATCATTGGCCTGGTAATGTCCGAGAACTGCGTAATCTCATGGAGCGGATCGCGTTATACCTCAGTGCCCATCCTGAACATACATTGACACCAAAATTGATATTGGCACTTTCACCGGAGCGCCAACCTACACGCTGGCTGACAGAAAAAAGGGCGAAATCCTTACCTTCTCTGACTGAACCACCTTCATTTGTTACACCGCTTTCCGTTCATGAAACCTTGAAACGATTTTCTGGCAATCACCGGGCAACCGCAGAATATCTGGGAATTAGCCGTACTACGTTGTGGAGACGGCTGAAAAAAGAAATGGCAGGGAATACGGGAATAAAGCAACAAATATTGACGAAAAAGTGATTTAAAACGTCGTCTTGAAATGCTTGCGATAATCCTGCGGCGTACTCCCGAACGCCCGGCAGAAACTACGGCGTAAAGTGTCTTCACAACCGAAACCACAACGGGAAGCTATACACTTGAGCGATAGCGTGGATTCAACCAAAAGATGACGTGCTGCTTCCAGACGGAATCGCTCCACCGCTTTGGCTGGCGTAATTCCTACATGTTGGCCGTAGTGGCGCACGAAGCTACGCTCACTCATATTGGCACGAGCGGCCAAGGCTATCACAGAAAGATCACCTGCCAAATTGTTGGTCATCCAGGCGTGCAGATCTGCAAATTTACTTGTGCTACTTTGTAACGCCAGCGGAGCACTAAACTGTTCCTGCCCACCAGGACGTTTAAGAAACATAACAAGGTTCCGTGCAACATCCAGTGCCATTTTATGACCGAGATCTTCTTCCAGCAGCGCCAGAGCCAGATCGATACCTGCGGTAACACCGGCAGAAGTCCACACCGGACCATCCTGAATAAAGATGGGATCACATTCTACCTGTAATTTACTGTAACGCCGGGCCAGTTCGGCGCAGCTGCTCCAATGAGTGACGACTCGGCGGCCATCAAGCAACCCGCAGGCAGCCAGAACGAATGCCCCACTGCATATAGACACAATACGCCTAGCCAAAGGTGCATGTCCCTTTAACCAATTACGCAATGGCGGATGGCTCGCCGCTGACTCAACGCCGATTCCCCCTACAACGATCAAAGTATCAGCGGGAGAATCCAGCTCAGGCAAGGGTTCTGCCTGTACACTTATTCCGGCCTCTGTCATTACTTGCCCGGGATCACAAGCCACGACTTTTATGGTGTAGGGTTGTCTGTGACCGGACTTCTCTGCCAGATCATTAGCTGTTGTAAAGACCTGCAATGGCCCTGAAAGATCCAGCAGATTTATATTGGGGAAGATCAGCAAATAGAGAGTTTTAATGTTCATAAGGAAATTATGGCACTTGGCGTAAATTGTCGCAATATTGGCATATACGCCAATTAACTAACGGTTACAGTTATCCCATCAATTCACTACCGGGAATATAAACATTCCGCGATCGATAAAGGTAACGGCACACGTATTTCGGTTCGCTTTCAATCTCGATAAGGAAAATTTCGCCATGAAAAATATATCTATTGATAGAAGAAACTTTATTATTAAATCTGCACTGACAATTTCATCAATAGGCATTTTTGCCAATCAGAATGCTTTTGCCAAAGAACGCTCTGTAGCATTACCTTCGGCAATGAAAGCATCATCTGGAGGAAAGCCCACCCTTGCTTTTGTCATTTTTCCGGGCATTACACCCCTTGATATGATTGGTCCCGCGACGATTCTTACAATAGGAGAATGGTTAAATATTGAATATGTTTGGCGCGATTTACTTCCGGTACGTACTGAGCTGGAACATATATCATTCTCACCGAGTATAACATTTGAGCAGTTAGACAAAGTGGATATCTTATGTGTTCCCGGCACCGGAAATCCTTATGCTTTACTTAACGAATTAGACATGCTTGATTGGATACATAAAGTGGGCAGTAAAGCATCCTGGGTAACAAGCGTGTGTACCGGATCTATTCTGCTAGGAGCCGCTGGCTTGCTAAAAGGGTATAAAGCGGCGACTCATTGGTCGATGATGGACAATCTCAGCAAGTTCGGTGCAATACCGGTCAATAAAAGAGTCGTTATCGATAGAAACCGGATCACAGGGGGCGGCGTTACTGCGGGGATTGATTTTGGTTTAACATTGCTCGCGGAAATTAAAGATGAAGAACACGCACAAATAGCTCAATTGGCGCTGCAATATAACCCAAAACCTCCGTTCAATAGCGGCACTCCAGAATTCGCAGGAAAAGAGATAACCAATGCCACACGTCAGGCCATATTTTCCAATGTAGAAAAACAGACGCCTGGTTATAAAGAAATATTGATTAAAAGTGCCAAGAGAATATCAGATATCTACTGAGTTTATTTCCGTATTATGGCTTAATTAATCTGTTTCAGCCTTGCCAACAGCTTAAGCAGATTTATTTCAGCAATTGATCATTTACCAATAACGGAAATACCTTTTATTCTAAGAACAACTCATTCAGAGGTACATATACTCTTCATCTTTCAAGTTGCTGCTTTGTTGGCTACGTTCACTTACTCCAGTCACATAGTTATCTATGCTCTTGGGGATGCGTTCTCTTGCCGCCGCACTGCAAATTTGGGTATAGATTCAAACTTGGTATTCTTAAATTGGAAGGTGAAGGTATAGGGCAACCAATCTGGTTGCCTCTTACAAGAGAAAATTTATCGGATTCCGATGTTTCGAATGTTTTATTTGAGGAGTGTTTTTTAACTATTCAAATACTATTTCAATTAAAAAGCTCAATACCAGACAGAACAAATATGATTTCAAACTTATCCAAATAACATACCGCTTCCATGTAAAGTTTCGTGCACTTATTTACACGAATTTTCATACCAATTAAGGCATCGGTATAAGTCAATCGTCTATTTGTTCAAGCTTACTCTGGATCATCACAATCATTTTAATTATCGTTTCACGGTCGATACCCGTATTTATCATTGCACACACGATTTTCAAAACCGCCAGTTTTCTACCCATCTGTAATCCTTCTTGGTATGCTTTCTGCGTTAGTTTCTGCGCTATTGTCATCAGTACCTCCTCATACTTCGGGGACTGTTCTGCTTCTGCCAGTCGCCGGACAAGCCCCCCTCTTTAACACGAACCCTTAAATACCGATTAAAGCTCTCAGCACGAATCAATGACGTATTTGTTCAAGTTCGCTCTGGCTCAATCCAGTGGTTTTCATTACCGTTTCACGATCGATACCAATGTCCATTAATGCACTGGCAATTCTCAGACTCGCTTTTTTTTCACCTTTTTCTTCACCCCTTTTTTCACCTTTCTGTAATCCTTCTTGCCGTGCTTTGTGTTCCAATTTCTGCGCTATTGTCATCAGTACCTCCTCATACTTCGGGGACTGTTCTGCCAGTCGCCGGATAAAACCTTCTGGATCGGCGGTATCTCCCACCTGTAGTAAGTAGTTTAGCATGCTTTCTAACTGCTCACCTGTATAGTAATAATCATACGCAAACAATATGGCCAGCTCTTGCAGTAGCTCCGCCATATCACGTTGCCGGATATGTTTTTGCACTATTTCCAGTAGCGCGACCCGTTTGTGCGTCAGGATTTCATCGTCGGGGATTACCGTCACATCTACCAGCGGAAACGCGCTGGAATAGAGCGCTTCCGCCAGATCCGAAGCCTCGAAGCAATCGAACCAGTTGGTACTCCACGGATACGGCCGCTTTTTCCCGTGATAGAACAACATCGGAATGACCAGCGGCAATTTTTCATGTCCTTGCTCCAGATGCCATTGCATGGCTGAAATACTATAACGCATCAACCGGAATGCCATCATCTTATCAGGAGAACTCTGGTGTTCAATTACGCAATACACATAACTCTCTCCCTGCGTAGTTTTTAGTGAATACAAAATGTCGGAATAATGTGCCCGCAGATTGTCCTCAATAAACGATCCTGATTCCAACCGCAGTGTATCAAGATCACAAACTGTCCGTAATGAGGCAGGTAAGTGTATCTCTAGAAAATCTCTGGCGGTATCAATATGACTTAAAAACTTTTTAAAAATAGCGTCATGTGGCGTTGGTGTATTTTTTCTTTTCATAATAGAAATAGTAGCATACTTTCTTTTATATTGAAGGAATATTAAACAAAGAATAACAATTTCTTGTCTTATTTTTTTCACCCTATTGTACGATGTTTTCTATTTAGTGAGTCAAAGTCAGATTAATTTCGGAGAAATACCGTTTGCGACTTGAGTGCCGAAACGGTATTTAAGCTAATAATTAATAGATTTCAGTTAAATAATTCAGCAATTAAATATTGTGAAAAATTATACTTATTGAATCCAGTCTAATTAACTATTCCTCTACATATGATTTTACAGCGGATATTAACGCGTTAATATCTGAAGAACAGAGATAGGGTTTTAATGCATTAAATTTCTCTTCTGACCAATCATATATTTTTAACGCTAACAGTTCATTTATGATGTACGGTACAAATCGATATTTAACTAATTTCGCAGGCGAGCCAGCCACAAGACTATATGGCTCAACATCTTTAGTTACGACGCTATTAGCCGCAACTATAGCACCTTCTCCGATAGTGACACCTGGCATAATCATTGAACGAATACCAAGCCACACGCCATCATGAATATGCGTATCACCTTTGCCTATGTATGCGTCTTCAATATATTCCATGAATGGATATAAACAGAACCAATCTGCTCTGTGCGTATTGTTTCCACCCATAAGAATAATGGTTTCAGCACCTATGCAAACATAATCGCCAATATACAATTTATCAATTGACCACTTAGACTCCCATTGAAGACTGATCTTATCACCGTATAAATAACGCACGACAAATTCTTCAAAATCACCACTCCAACAATCACTGTAGTAGCTATGAGTGCCTTTGATAATAATATTTTGATTGGTTACAACTTCATGTAAAAGTTGGGTTTTCGACCAATGTTTTTCTTTCATGGTAAACAGTCTCTATTGATTATTTATTTACCATAGAATGCTTTCTATGGTGATGTATTCGCATTCAAAATACATCACGTCTAGCTGATTCGAGGCTGATTTAATAATGGGATTATTTTCATCTTAAACAATATCTCAGTAATTAACCTGGCTACATCATATAAAAAAATACACTTTTAATGTGAACCACTCGGTATTTTCAGGAAGAGGCAAACTGGAGCGGGTGAAGGGAATCGAACCCTCGTCGTAGGCTTGGGAAGCCTCTGCTCTACCATTGAGCTACACCCGCTTTGGGAATAACATAAATTATTATAGCGATTTCATTGGCACCAGCAAGCCATTATTTATTTAAGCTGTCTATATTTCAATCAGTTGAAAATAAAAACTCCCCTGACCGCTATGCCACAGGGGAATTAAAATTTAAAACTTAATTCTGCCTGTTATTTCTGTGGGCGCATCGCCGGGAACAGAATAACGTCACGGATGGTATGGCTGTTGGTAAACAACATGACCATACGGTCAATACCAATACCCAAACCGGCTGTCGGTGGCATGCCGTGTTCCAAAGCCGTTATATAATCTTCATCATAGAACATCGCTTCATCATCACCTTCATCTTTCTGACGAACCTGTTCTGCAAAACGTTCTGCCTGATCTTCAGCATCATTCAATTCTGAGAAGCCGTTCCCAATTTCACGTCCACCAATAAAGAATTCAAAACGGTCGGTGATAAACGGATTTTCATTATTACGGCGAGCCAACGGAGAAACTTCTGCCGGATATTCAGTGATAAATGTGGGTTGAATCAAGCGGCTTTCAGCTGTTTCTTCGAAAATCTCACACTGAACGCGACCGAGTCCCCAGTTTTTTTCAACTTTAATACCAAGAGATTCAGCAATAGCCACCGCTTTATCCATATCTTCCAGATCTGCCATATTGGTCTCAGGGCGATATTTGCAAATAGCTTCTTTCATGCTCATTTGAGCAAATGGTTTACCGAAATCGAATTCCTGCTCACCATATTTAACCAGTGTATCCCCCAAAACATTCTGAGCTAGGGTACGGAATAACTCTTCGATCAGCACAATCAGATCTTTGTAATCTGCATAAGCCATATAGAGTTCTAACATCGTGAACTCAGGGTTATGGCGCGGAGATACACCTTCATTACGGAAGTTACGGTTAATTTCAAACACACGCTCAAAACCACCAACTACCAAACGTTTCAGGTAAAGTTCCGGCGCAATACGCAGATACATATCAATGTCCAACGCATTGTGGTGAGTAATAAACGGACGTGCCGCCGCACCACCAGGAATCACCTGCATCATCGGTGTTTCTACTTCCATAAAGCCTTTACTGATAATAAAGTTACGCATCACCGACAAAACCTGAGAACGAATCTGGAAAGTCTTACGCGATTCTTCATTAGCAATCAAATCCAGATAGCGCTGACGGTAACGGGTTTCCTGATCAGCCAAACCGTGGAATTTATCCGGCAATGGACGCAGAGCTTTAGTCAACAAACGCAATTCCGTACAATGAACAGAAAGCTCACCGGTCTTGGTTTTAAACAACTTACCCCGGGCGCCCAGAATGTCTCCCAAATCCCATTTTTTAAATTGTTCGTTATAAATACCTTCCGGCAAATCATCGCGAGCAACATATAACTGAATACGACCGCTCGCATCCTGTAGCGTGACAAAAGAAGCCTTACCCATGATGCGACGAGTCATCATACGACCGCCAACTGTCACTTCAATATTCAGTGCTTCCAGCTCTTCTTGGGTTTTGTCGTCATATTTCGCGTGCAGCTCTTCTGAAATGTTTTCACGATGAAAATCATTTGGGAAGGCAATGCCATTTTCACGTAAAGCCGCGAGTTTTTCACGGCGGGTTTTCAGTTCGTTATTTAAATCGGGAGCCTGTTCGGTACCCTGTTGTTGTTGTGACATTTTAGTTCCTCATAAGCCAGCTTTAAGGCTTGCTTCAATGAATTTATCCAGATCGCCATCCAGCACAGATTGAGTATTGCGAGTTTCAACACCGGTGCGCAAGTCTTTGATGCGTGAATCATCCAGAACATAAGAACGGATTTGGCTGCCCCAGCCAATATCAGATTTGTTCTCTTCCATTTCCTGCCTGTTAGCATTCTTCTTCTGCATTTCCAGTTCATACAGCTTCGCTTTCAGCTGTTTCATTGCCTGGTCTTTGTTTTTATGCTGGGAACGGTCATTCTGACACTGAGTCACAATGTTAGTTGGAATATGGGTAATACGCACCGCAGATTCTGTTTTGTTAACGTGCTGTCCACCTGCACCTGATGCGCGATAAACGTCAATACGTAAGTCTGCCGGGTTAATTTCAATATCAATATCATCATCAACTTCAGGATAGATGAACGCAGAGCTGAATGAGGTATGACGACGACCACCAGAATCAAATGGACTCTTGCGGACCAAACGGTGAACACCGGTTTCAGTACGCAACCAACCATAAGCATAATCACCTATGATTCTAATAGTCGCTGATTTCAACCCGGCAACTTCACCATCCGATTCTTCAATGATTTCTGTTTTAAAACCTTTGGATTCAGCCCAGCGCAGATACATACGCATCAGCATACTTGCCCAATCCTGAGCTTCAGTACCGCCAGAACCTGCCTGCAAATCAAGATAACAGTTAGCACTGTCATACTCACCAGAGAACATACGGCGGAATTCTAATTGACCCAATTTGCCTTCAAGCTGCTCCAATTCTGCCACCGCTTCATGGAAAGTCTCTTCATCGTCAGCTTCTACGGCCAATTCCAACAAACCCTGTACATCTTCCAGACCTTGCTCAAGCTGATCAATGGTTTCAACAATCTCTTCCAGTGAGGAGCGTTCTTTACCCAAAGCCTGTGCCCGTTCAGGCTCATTCCAGACATCAGGTTGTTCCAGTTCGGCATTAACTTCTTCTAAGCGTTCTTTTTTGACATCGTAGTCAAAGATACCCCCTCAGAACCGTTGTCCGTTCAGACAGGTCCTGAATGTGGTTTTTTACCGGATTAATTTCAAACATATTTTAGTGTCTTACGTTGTGTAGTCGTAAATAAACGGGATGTTTTTCGAACCGCGCATTGTAGCGGATTTGGCAAAGGGTTTATAGCATTTCAACCGATTTGTCACGTATTCATTGCTGCCAGTTTATGGAAATGCTCATGCATCATCTTGATTCTCGATAATTAAGTAAGTTTCCCGTTGAGCTTGCACAGCACAAAACGGTCTGGCTGGCGATTTTACATCAGGCTAGGTTCTACACTCTCTGATAATTGCAGAGAATCAACTACGCCCAGCTCCCCGATAGATACAGCATGGCTAAAAGCGTCTTATTCACTACCATATTTAATAATTTATCGACGATATTATCCCTTTGTTTATTTTACATTTACCTAATCCGCCATAACCATTTAAAAGCACAAATGCAGGGATAGTAAAATTTTTATATAAAAGACAAAGTTAATTTAACAAATACGTTTTTCAGGAAAATAATTAACTACACTTCATCGAAGCCCATTAATCATTAGTAAAAAGTAAAAAGTAAAAAGTAAAAAGTTATCAGTGTAAAACCGAATGGACTGGTATTTAAACACTTTCTCTCCGCTATTGATGCCTTGTTAAAACAATTCAAAATTACAGTCTCAATAGCGCCAGTAAAAATAAAATCGACGATAATTAACGTTTATTAAACGTAAAGCTATGATATGCCATGATGATTAAACCTGCCCCAAATTAGACATTAAAAATAGTTAAAATCTCACCCCAATTAAAATCGGGGATTAATACCATGGATTTTAAAACTGTCCTATTATATAATTATCAGAAAAAATCAACTCTATTAATGTTTATATCCCTTTTTGTGGAAAATAACAAATAAGAATATCAATTATTTAATCAAAAATGTATTTTCAAAAATGAAATGATTTTATTAATGTTTTCAATTTTAAGTAAACTTTGTCTTAAATCAGTTAAATAATCGTTACAGGAATAAGAAGTACCAGAATATAATCACGAAAATCCTTCTCTTCCAATTACTCCGAGATAAAAATGCAATTTTTCTATCAAAAGATAAAAAAACTCCTTCTCTTGCCATATACAGACATATCATCTTATCACTAGGAAACCGGTGGGGCTTTGTTTTATAAGGAATTAGTCTTTAATTAAAAATATCTTTATAATCTCTTCCTAAGCTATTAATTAAATCTTCAATATTGATCGCCATTATTTATCTAACCTGTTTATTCATATCTAACCTCTAAATCAGGTTCCCCCATGAGTGTTCTAACGGTTGTTTTATCCATTGAGTTTAAAAATGGAGGAGGCATATCGCCGTTATATGAATTATTGTTATCATAAACATTGATTAATACAAATTCCACTGAACGCAGTCTCCTTGAAACATTGTGAAAAGTTAACCTCAGACCGGACTCTGGTTTACAAAAAAACTCATCATCTCCTTCAAAAAATATTCAAACTTATTAGCTGGAATAATCTGTTTTTCAATTAGTTGCTCTGCTGTTTGTCCCAAATTTTTAACTACTTCTACAGCATATATCATTATTTATACCACCCTTGATCTTTATTAAGGCGATGTAGTTCTTCACGTGCCTTGTTCAATACTTGGTTGTGATGAAAAGGATTGGAAAAACCCTTTTCATCATTTACGTTAATAAGGCCAAAGATGCTGGATCAAAAGTTGTACATCACGATTGCCTCTAAACTCATTAACATCCAGTTTATAAGCAAGTTCCACTTCACGGACACTGTTATCCGGCCAGCAAGTTGGATCGATATTGAATGCGATACCATCCAACATCGGTCCACCATTTAATGGTTCTACGATCACTTTTAAATGGCGTTCTCCGACAATGCGCTGTTGATGTAGCTTGAATTTACCGTCAAAAACAGGTTCCGGGAAGGCTTGCCCCCAAGGACCACCATCACGCAACATTTCAGCAATCTCCAGGGTCAGTTCACCAATCGCCAACTCACCATCACTCCAGATAACACCTTCAAGTTGCGAAATATCCAACCAATCTGCCATCAGAGCAGAAAAGTGATGCTGGAATTGTTCAAATTTATCCTGTTCAAGTGACAGACCAGCAGCCATTGCATGACCACCAAATTTAAGTATGAGTCCTGGATTTAAAGTATCAAGCCGCTCAAGGGCATCACGCATATGCAGCCCCAGAACTGAACGGCCAGAACCTTTTAAAATACCGTCACCCGCCGGTGCAAAAGCGATAACAGGCCGGTGAAAACGTTCTTTAATTCGGGAGGCCAGAATTCCCACCACTCCCTGATGCCATTCTGGATGATAGAGCGCCAGTCCATAGGGTAGTTCCGTACTGGTACGTTCAAGTTTGTCACAAATTTGCAGTGCTTCTTGCTGCATTCCCTGTTCTATTTCACGACGGGTATGATTAAGTCCATCCAATTCGCAAGCTATCTGACGCGCTTTTGCCATATCATCAGTTAGCAATAAAGCGACGCCAATAGACATATCATCCAGACGCCCCGCCGCATTCAATCTTGGCCCCAGAAAAAAGCCCAAATCGCTAGCGGTCAGTTTATGAGCTTCACGTTTGGAAACTTCCAGTAATGCACGAATCCCCGCGCAGCAACGCCCGGCACGAATGCGATTCAACCCCTGATAAACCAGAATCCGGTTGTTGGTATCCAAAGGCACAACATCAGCAACGGTTCCCAACGCAACTAAATCCAGCATTTCAGCCAAATTCGGCAGAGCAACGCCCTGTTTTTCAAACCATTGCTCTTTTCTCAGCGCCGCTCTCAAAGCAGACATCAAATAAAATGTGACACCCACTCCCGCTAATGATTTAGACGGAAACGAACAATCAGACAGGTTGGGGTTAATAATGGCATCAGCGGCTGGCAGAATCTCACCCGGTAAGTGATGGTCTGTCACAATGACTTTCATCTGGTGCTGATGAGCAGCCATGACTCCATCATGAGAAGAGATGCCATTATCCACGGTAATAATAAGATCTGCGCCTTTTTTGACGACTTCCTCTACCACCTGTGGACTTAAGCCATAACCATCTTCAAAACGATTTGGCACCAGATAATCCAGATTACGATATCCCATTGCCCGTAATGCTCGGAGCGCCAGCGCCGTACTGGTTGCACCGTCAGCATCGAAATCGCCAACAATAACGATACGCCAATGTTCATGCAACGCTGCCAGTAATAGCGATACCGCCTGTTCCACACCACTCAGATGCTGATAATTGAGCAATCCCTGAACACTGCGATCCAATTCATTAGCTTGCTGGATACCCCGAATGGCATATAAACGACGCAGTAACGGATGAATCTGTGGTGGAAGGTAACTGTCATCCACCGCCGGGCGGCGGCGGAGTTGTGTTTCAATATTCACTAAACTTATTTACCACGCTGATCTAATGCCTTTGCCAAAGCTTCTGGTGGCATGTATCCACCTAACAAATTGCCATCTTTAAGGATAATCGCAGGCGTTCCCTGCACGCCAAACTGGAGACCCAGTTTATAATGGTTAGCGATATCCACCTTACAGCCCTTGATTGGCGAAATATCATTACCTTTAAACGCCGCATCCAGCGATTTCTGTGGCGTTGCACTACACCAGATAGATTGCATCTCTTCAGCAAACTTATTCTGCATGCCCTGACGAGGGAATGCCAAATAGCGAACAGTAATCCCGAGTTTATTGTATTCCTGCATATTTTCATGCAGCTTATGGCAGTAACCACATGTAATATCCGTGAAAACAGTCACAACATGTTTCTCTTCTGGCGCTTTGTAGATAATCATCTGGTCTTTCATTGCTTCCAGCTTTTTCATCAACAATTGATTACTGACATTCACAGGAGAACTACCACTGACGTCGTAAATTGGCCCTTGCAATAAATATTTACCGTCATCAGATAGATAAATGATACCTTGCTCGGTCACTATCGTATTTAAACCAACAATAGGTGATGGTTTGATACTTTCTACCTTAATCCCCAATTTTTGCATCGTTCCATGAACAGCGCCATCATCAGCAAGTACATTTCTGCTAAACAAGGCCAGCAAAAGAGAAAAATATAAGACGCTTTTTTTCATTTTCAGTTCCTTTAAATCCATGCTCACCCACGCGGATGATGTTGTTGATGTAGCAATCTGAGTCGTTCTGTTGCTACATGAGTATATATTTGTGTTGTGGATAGATCGCTATGCCCCAGTAACATCTGCACAACTCGTAAGTCAGCACCATGATTAAGCAAATGCGTTGCAAATGCATGCCGCAAAACATGGGGAGATAACCGTTCAGTATCAATTCCGGCCAGTACGGCATAATGTTTAATCCGGTGCCAGAAAGTCTGTCGGGTCATTTGTTGCCCCCGGTTGCTGGGAAAAATTACATCCAACGTTGCACCATTCAGCAACTCGTTTCTCCCGTATTCCATGTAATTCTCCAGCCAGTAAATTGCCTCTTCTCCTAAAGGCACCAGCCGTTCTTTATTTCCTTTACCAATGACTCTCACCACCCCCTGACGTAGACTGACATCGGACAGTGTCAATCCCACTAATTCAGATACCCGTAAACCACAAGCATAAAGCACCTCAAGCATCGCTTTATCTCTCAGTTCTAAGGGCTGATCTGTCCGAGGCGCATTAAGCAAAGCTTCTACCTGCTTTTCACTTAAATCTTTAGGTAATCGCTTAGGTAATTTCGGTGCAGATAAAAGCGCAGTTGGATCATCGGTCCGCATTTTTTCCCGGTAAAAATACTGGAACAATTGACGCATAGCACTGAGTAAACGCGCTGAGCTACTGGCTTTATATCCTCCATCTACGCGTTCTGCCAGAAAAGATTGCAAATCAATCGATTGGACAGATAATAAATCATGGCCGTAATGAACCAGCCAGTTATCCAATGCTTGTAAATCCAACCGGTAAGAAACAAGTGTATTTTCCGCAAGATCATGTTCCAACCAGATAGCATCAAGAAATTGTTCTATCAATGGATTTATCAACTGAGTCTGCTTTTCTGACACGAAACTCTTTCCTTAAATTTGCAAATCTATGTTGGCTATTATGCCTGAAAAAGCAATTATTCTGTTACAATGCCCGCCCTAATGTTCAAAAACCATAATAATTAACGATGAAAATTGGTCTTTTTTACGGTTCCAGCACCTGTTACACCGAAATGGTAGCAGAGAAAATCCGCGATATACTCGGTGAAGATTTAATTGATCTCCACAATATCAAAGAAACAGTACCTGAATTAATGGAAGAATATTCGGTACTGATCCTCGGCATCCCAACATGGGATTTTGGTGAATTACAGGAAGACTGGCTGGCTATTTGGGATCACATTCCTTCCCTCAATTTACAGGGAAAAATCATTGCCATGTATGGTATGGGTGATCAGATTGATTATGGCGAATGGTTCCTTGATGCTCTCGGGATGCTATATCACCATCTACTCCCTTCAGGTGTGCACTTTATTGGCTTCTGGCCGACAGAAGGTTATGAGTTTACCAGCCCGAAACCATTAACGGATAATGGTTCACAATTTGTCGGGCTGGCTTTGGATGATGTCAACCAGTATGAGCAAACCGATGAGCGTTTATCACAATGGTGTATGCAAATCCTGCAAGAATTGGAGTCCCTACTTTAAATCAGGAAAATTTCAGCTCAATCAAATATCAGGATATTGCAACAACAATTGATTGATATTACGCCATTCATCTTGTGGCATGCTGTCGGATGCTATCCATAAACGGATTTTTTTCTGATTATACAAAGATTGAGCTGTGATCAATATTCCATAGCGACATAGCCACGGCTGCCGGATAATTTGCCACTCATGTTTCTTCCATTGCAGCCTATTATCATTGAGCAGAACTAAAAGCCCCTGTGATTTTCGGATATTTTTCTGGCTACGCCCCCAACTGGCAATAATCAACAATACCAAAGGAAGCCAGAAAATCCAGAAAATAGCGTCATCCGTAGGCCACGGAGCAAGCAATATGATAAATGCTATCGCACCATGGATACAGGTAGAAATCAGCTGGGTATTCCAAGATACCCTGAGATTACATTTCCACAGGACCACGATCTTTATTTCTATTCTGAATAAGTTTAATCATACGGAATAACTCTTCATCTTCCGGACGCCCATGATTCATTAGCCAGTTAAACAGGTCAGGATCAGCGCATTCGAGTAAACGAATAAAAAGCCGTTTATCATCATCACTAAGTGAGTCATATTCATACCTAAAAAACGGCATGATTGAAATATCAAGCTCACGCATTCCACGCCGACATGCCCAATGTATACGTGCTTTATTATCAATATCCATGTTCAAACAATCCCCTTTTTTATTCTCATTATCTGTGTTAAATCCATTAGCCAGTAAGTCGCCCAGCAAACTCATGCATCATGCCAGCTAATAGCAATAATAACTACTTGCATTGTGCTTCAGCTCTTTTACCATTGATACATCATTGGCTCAAATATCTGATTGGCAGGATGTATCATGGCTTATAAAACTCCATTTTCTTCACAATCTCCATTGTCTTCATCAACCCTTCCCCTGACTTTAATCTCTCTGGATGACTGGGGCCTGGTAACAGCAACCGGGCCGGATACAGAAAAATATCTGCAAAGTCAGGTTACAGCAGATATTTTCGCACTGGCAGCGAATCAACACGTGCTTAGTGCACATTGTGATGCAAAAGGTAAAATGTGGAGTAATCTACGCCTCTTTCATCGTGGTGAAAGTCTTGCTTATATTGAGCGTCGCAGCGTGCTGGAAAACCAGCTTACAGAGCTGAAAAAATATGCGGTATTCTCTAAAACTACGCTAGTTCAGGATGAAAATGTAGCGTTGCTAGGTGTTGCAGGTAAAGGCTGCCGTGAGGCACTGAATAATATTTTCCCAACACTACCCGATGCTGATAATGCTGTTGTTGAACATGAAACGACAACTTTGCTCCATTTTGCCCTGCCATCTGAGCGTTTCATGTTGATTACCGACCCAGCAACTGCTGAGCAGTTAACAGAAAAACTCCAGGCTCAGTTTAATAATAGCGAACAGTGGCTGGCGTTGGATATTGCAGCCGGCTTCCCGGTTATTGACGCTGTAAACAGTGCACAGTTTATTCCACAAGCAACTAACCTTCAGGCACTGGAAGGCGGAATATGTTTTAAAAAAGGGTGTTATACCGGTCAAGAAATGGTGGCCCGTGCTAAATACCGTGGAGCAAATAAACGGGCAATGTATTGGTTGGCTGGCAGTGCGGCCAAAATTCCTGTCGCTGGAGATGATCTGGAATGGCAACTGGGAGATAAGTGGCGGAGAACGGGTACCGTTTTAGCTGCCGTGAAGCTGAATGATAATAGTGTCTGGGTACAAGTCATCATGAATAATGATATGGAAAGCAATAGTGTATTCCGTATCCGTGACGATGAAGGACATTCACTCACTATTCAGTCTCTGCCTTATTCTCTCGATGAAGAAAAATAATTAATGAGGTTTATATGTCATTAGCAGTACCTGCCGTTGATTTTGGCCCTTTTACTGATGTAATTGGTTTTTTGATGGAATTGGATAAGCTGAAGAACGTTCAACGGCGGACTAAGTTATTGGATAACCAGCGTCAGGAAAATTCCGCAGAACATAGCTGGCATTTCGCTATTGCTGTAATGAGTTTTGCGCCTTATATGAAAGGGGTAAATACTCAGCGAGTTATCCAGATGGCATTAATTCACGATATTGTAGAAATTGATGCTGGTGATGTGATGGTTTACGATTTAGCTGCCCGTGAAGCCATTCATGAGCAAGAAGTTAAAGCCGCCAACCGTCTTTTTGGTTTATTACCCGAACCTCAGAAAAATCACTTTATGTCGCTGTGGCAGGAGTATGAAACAGGAGAAAGTCAGGATGCCCGTTTTGCTAAAATGCTGGACAGACTGATGCCCGTTCTGATGAATTTGCATAATAAAGGCCAGAGCTGGGTAGAAAATGATATTCGCCTGGAACAGGTGATTAACCGCAATAAATTTATTGCCGATGTTTATCCTGAATTCTGGCAATACTTGTTACCCCAACTGGAAGCAGCTCAAGCTAAAGGCTGGTTAAAATAACTTAAGGGAGCGAATCCCCGGGAGCATAGATAACTCTGTAACCGGGGAGAAATACTTTATAGAGTTAATTATCCCACCAAAATAATAATCTTACAGAAAAGAAAATCAGGAGTAGTCCCATTATCCTTTCAATCCAGTGTCCATAACTGACAAATCTATTTCTTACTGCCATGCTTGAAAATATCAGGCTTACAAACACAAACCATAGTGCATTGACAGCACACATCCAGAAGCCATAAAAAATCTGTATGCTCATAGGTGTTTTTGAGCTGACCACGGTAGTAAATATGGCTAGAAAAAATAATGTCGCCTTTGGGTTTGTTGCATTAGTAACAAAACCCGTTATTAATGAACGAGATAAACTTTTATTAATCAGGACGCCTGAATTATCACCTTGATTTTCCGCAATCACACTGGTGTCGGCCTTTTTTCTCATAAAACAGACACCCAGATAAAACAGGTAAACACCACCAATCAATCTGACGGTATTCAATAACCAAGGCAAAGCGTGCATTATTGTACCAATACCAATCAATGTATAAATAACATGTACAGAAATCCCGGCACCAATACCAATCGCTGTATAGATCCCCGCCTTTCGACCAAAACTCGTACTTTGTCTCACCGTGACCGCAAAATCAGGCCCCGGAACAACAACAGCTAAAAAGTGGATTAAAGCTAGCTCTAAAAACTCATGTAGAAAAATGGACACATTAACTCCAAAATGACAAAGGTTCTGCCATACCCCTATACCCGATAAAACATGACAAACTTAAACGAATGCCACTGCTACCCGGAGAAACCGAATGCATACGACGCGAATTAAACAAAATCAGATCACCCGGTGATGGTCTAATCACAACATCTGGATTACCCAGCAAAGCGGGAGCTATTCCATAACTCTCTCGACGCATTTCATCGAAAGCCTCAGGCGAGATTTCTTTATTCCAAATATACAGTTCACCACCATCTTCAGGCTTTTCTTTGACAAAAACTTTGATCGTGCCTCAGGCACTTAGTTCCCTTCTTAAGCAAACCTCAGGTTAATATAGGCAGCCAGATTAAACAATTGTATCAACGACTCCGAACCACTAACCCTATCCCTAAACAAACGGGAATAACACCTAAGACCCCAATAAAGCTGGGCATTTCATGCAGTAAAACCCCCGCAAGTACCAATCCAAACACCGGGTTCAGAAAATGACAGGCGCTGGCTTTGCTTGCACCGGCAGTACGGATAAGGTGAAACCACAACAGCATAGCACCGATAGAGACAACCAATGCAAGATAGAGAGATACAATCCAGAAACGTCTGTCCAAATTTACCGTTGACAAGTTTTCAAAAAGCAAGGACAACACCAGCATAATGAATCCTGCGATAATCGTTGACCATGTGTTGATCCAAAAAGGAGAAATATCACTGGCATAACGTCGATAAACAATGGTTCCACACGTCATAGAAACTGTACTTAACCCAACCAGCGCAAATCCCAGAAGCTGGAACTGAGTGGAATCGCCTTCAACCAATTGCCCATGAACAATAAGCCATACACCGCAAATACTCAGTATGAGACCTGCCAGTTTTTTCTTGGTTAAAAGCTCCCCGAGCGTAAAGTGTGCCAGTACAGCCGTAATAATGGGGGCTGTACTGATGATAATGACGATAAATCCCGCCGGAAGAATTTGTAACGCATAAAAACTCAGTCCAAGATACAGTACATTGTTCAACATCCCCAATATCAATGCCAGCAGCCACGAACAGGGTTTACGGTCGGGTATTTTGACACTAGGTATAAACCCCATGATCAATATCATGAACAAGCCAGCCAGCAGGAATCGTATGGCTAGTAAAAACAAGGGCGGTGATGACTCAATGCCAAACTTTCCGGCTATAAAGGCTGAACTCCAAAGTACAGAGAATAGAATAGCCATCAGCAATATTTTAAGGTTTTCTTTCATATTCAATGTTGAGTTGTATTTTGTGTTCATGGCTGGCTTATGTTGTTATGTGATTATTTGCCTTTAGTGTACTCGGACGATTTCATCCAGTTATCATCGTAAAATTTCGATAAATATTTGAGTCCAGAATCAGGAACGATAGTCACAATACGCTTGCCCTTCCCTGCATGCTGCTTGTTTTTCCTGGCTCACTTTATCAGGCATGGTAAGAACAGCACGGTAGCCTCTGGCTGCGGCAATCATCGCTACTGCTGCGCCCGTGTTTCCCGATGTATGTTCAACCAGCGTTCCTCCTGGTTTGAGCACACCACGCCGTTCTGCATCATTGATAATGAAAGCCACAATGCGATCTTTTATACTGCCACTGGGGTTAAAATATTCCAGTTTCGCCTGAATTAACGCACTTCCATTCGCTATTCTTCGCAAATCAACCAACGGTGTACACCCAAAAACCGTATCAACAAATTGGGGAGTACGCGATACCTCACTGATACTCACCGACATATTTACCTCCTTATATTTTTAAGATCTTCCCCTATTTCATTGGGGTACTGGCAATAACTGCAACAGTATGGGCCAGTTGCTCACCTTGGTTGAGGTGAGACAGTGCCGCTTCTGCATCAATCGCATACGGTGCTAGCCGTTTTTCTATTTCCTGGGCATTTTTTGCAGCATATTCTGAAGAGATAAATTCGAACGTTTCCCTGACAGCATCGACAGGATAAAAATAGAATGGACCCAATCCCTTTTGCTGATTACAGGCATAACCCGAGATAACATCAAAAGGCTCAGATTGTTCCTTCCAGTTGTAAACAATAATCTCAGGCTCATACCCCTCCGTTCTTGCCATTAAAAGCATTGACTCAAGGGGAACACGTGCGCCTATACACGACACGGCCTTCCCTGTCTCTGTCAACAAAGGTTTCGCCTGTTTCAGAAAAAGGCGATGCAATTCGAGCAAATAATTTTGTTCATTCGTTGACGTTTCAGGCTGTTCCCATATCGCAAAGGTAGAACTGTTTACACCCTCCAGTAAATGAACAGTTTCCGGTAATGGAATATTGGGCAAGTTTTCATAAATTAAATCAAATTTTATGCCCAAAGACATAAGCGGTTCACAGAGATCACCACACACGGCATGGATACTAATGTCATCCTTCGTGATATTGCGATGGAGGTTTCTCTGCGCTAACTTCACTACATCTTCATGAAGATCAGTCACTGTAAGCGTCGATGGCGTTAAAATTTCTGTTGCAACCAGTGCATCTATTCCCGCGCCAGTTCCTATTGCGGCAAAATTTCTCACTTTATGTCCTTGGCGGGAAAGAGCGTTGAATGCAGGTAATGCAGCCGTTACGACCCAGTCGGCCCGTTGATTATCAATTTTAGGCGGATAAGTATTTGGAGTTACAGTGATATTCAAAGGCTCTTTCAGGTTAGTGGGATTCTTTTGTTCACTGGAAATAGAAAAAAAATCGCCCCAACAAAATTTAATATCCTCGCCAATTTCACTGTCATAACCAACATAACTCATTTTATAACTCCTTTGTTATTTTATAATTTAGTGGAATTAAAATATACAAATAACTTTAACAAAATTACAATATGATTATTTATACAGTTCCGCTTATTAACTATATGAAATTTATCAAACATGAAGTATTAAAACAGGAAATGATAGTCAAAGGTTAAAATGACAATCTCATATTTCTCAATAATCAATTTATTAAACTTAATCAATTAGAAAACACCTTCAAAATAGAACATTAGAGACACCGTAGTCCGATAAGTTTCCTCTTGAAACTAAATCGCAACTACGTGTCTCTAATTTGATGACGCTTAAACAACCCGAAGGTTATTCTACTTCGCAATTGCCTTAATTTGCAGTCGATACGTAATCAATGATGCAAGTTCAGCCAGCGGCTTATCACTTAACAACAATTCCAGAGGAATATCCAAACGTAATTGTTTATTGATTTTTTGTACCAACATTAAACCATTCAATGAATCAATACCGTTGTTAGTCAAAGGTAGATCAGGATGGAATACTTCTACTGGCGTCCCAGCAATCTCACCACAAAAAGTCTGTAGCAAGCTAACGACATCGTCCAGATCACTTACTGCAACCGCCGCTTCTATGGGTAAATTCTGAACAACATTTTCTTGCTGAATATCACGCAATAGCGGTAGGTGACGCATCTGGCTGGAAAGTAAATTTGACCAATTCGTCAAGAACGGCACCAGTTGCGGCTCCATCCGAGCAAACAAGCGATCTAAAACCGCTAATCCCTCCTCTGAACCGAATGGCTGTAAGCCACTGTTTTCCAGTATTGGCAGCGTTCGACTATCCCGCAAAGCAATCCCTGCTTCCCATGGCCCCCAATTAAGGCTTAACGCAGGTAAACCTTGCTGACGCCGTAAGCAGGCCAAGCTATCCAACATGGCATTAGCCGCTGCGTAAGATGCCATACCCGGTAAAGCCAATAATGCCCCCAACGAGGAAAACATAACGAAATGATCTAAAGGTGCATCCGACAACGCTTGATGCAATGTCCAGGCAGCTAATGCTTTAGCGGCAAATACTCTATCAAACGCCTCGGGACTGAGTTCACGATATCCCTGATCTTCAACATGCGCAGCACAATGAATCACCCCACGCAGCGGTTGGCTGGTTTGTTGTCGATACTCAGCCAAACAAATGTGGGTTCTTTCTACATCACCAAGATCAATCGGCAAATAATTCGCCTCAATCCCTTGTTGATTCAGCATTTCCAATAACGCTTGATCAGCCGTGTCAAGGACACGACGACGCCCGATCAATAACAAATGTCGAGCACCATGCTGTACCATCCAAGGAATCAATTGACGCCCCATATCACCAAAGGCACCCGTCAGTAAATAGCAGCCATCTGGACGAAAACGCACTGGGGGTAACGCGGGTATTTCAGGTAATGGCACAAGGCGTAGCACATAACGTTGATCATGGCGCAAAGCCAATTGATCCTCGCCATCATCTGTCAACAATGCGTCCCACCATTTGGCTGGAGCCGTGGTGCTGTCAATATCCAGTAATCCGCCCCACAGTGCGGTCGCTTCCTGTTGACCAATAACACGCATCATTCCCCATAATGCTGCGGCAAATGGATCAGGCAGATCCTGCTCAGTGATTTGATGAGCACATTGAGTCACTATCCACAAACGTGGTTTTGTCGACCGTTCGGCCAACGCTGCACACAAATGGATCAACGAAGGATAAGCCATTTGCGGAGCCTGCAACGGCCAGAGGATCAGGATTCTTTCGGTTTCAACAGGAAGAGTATCAATTAATTCTTGGATTTTCTGATCATTGTCGAACTGACCAGAATACAACGAGGCACACCCACCACGGCGTTGCAACTCATCAGCCAACGCTTCTGCCAGCGCGTTTTCACCCCCAAGGATAGCCCATTGCGTCATAGATTCTGTCGATGGCTGAGCAGGGAGTTTACGCCACTGTGGTTGGCCGACAACCAGATTGTGCAGTTTGGTAGACAAGCTGTTTTTTCTATTACCAACAAGCTGAACGCAAAATCCGCTGATCTGGCAAAGCAACATACCGCTATCAGTATAGACATCAATATCACCAAGCCATTGTTGTTTTGTCTGCTGAGTATTTCGGGCATGAGCATGAACCCGACCTGACAATTTACCATTGATACGCAAATGCTGAATACTTACCGGGATACGGAACTCGTTAGCAGGAATTGGCGCGTGAACATCAACAGACTGAATCGCTAACAATGATTGGAAGATGCCATCCAAAGCCGCTGGGTGAAAATCCATTCCCTCCAGTGCAGGTGGTAATTCAATCTCACAGATTGTTTCTTCTTTACCAACAAACGCATGGCGCAGAGTACGAAAAACACCACTATAGCTGAAATGCAGATGTTGAAATGCCTGATACAACATCTCTTGGTTCCATATGCAAGGATAGCGATCATTTGCCACTAATGGAGGAATAGCACAAGTAGTCGCACCCGGTACAACGATGTTCACCTGTGCACTGGCTGCAAGTTGGTAATGTGCACTCTCATCCAGATTACGGGTAATGTATATTTGCACTTCCATTTGCTGGCGATCTAACTGTGTCTTTAACCTGAATTCTATGCCTGGCTCCAGCAGTAAAGCCGATTGCAACACGATATTATCAAGCGCCAATCCAACGCCTGGAAAACAGATACGCGCCGCCGCCAACATGACTTCAATATAGCCCGCAGCCGGAAACATTGCATTTCCCATGACAACATGATCGAGTAACCAAGGCACTTGTTCCACAGCTAACCCAGCTTGCCAACTCTCTCTACCCGGCTGGGCTTCGCCCAATAATACACCGCTCAATATACGTAATCGGCGACGACGGCTAATCTCTGGCTCATACCAATAAGATTGCTGATGCCAAGAGTAAGTGGGGAGATCCATTGGGCAAGCGGTAGGCATTAAAGCCCGCCAATCCGGTTCAATGCCAGCTTCAAACAGTTGTCCTAACAATTGTGACCAATTCTTCCCTGAACGACAAGCAAACACCTTCCCTCGATAAGGCTGGCTCCAATCCTTCAATCCTGCACTCAATAGGGATTTAGGTGAAATTTCCAGAAAATGGTGGAAACCCGCTTTGAGCATATTTTCTACCGCATCGTCAAAACGGAATGGCGAGACGACATTGTCAGCCCAGTGCTCGGGACTCAACTTACCACTAATCAACTCCCCGGTGACTGATGAAAACACTGGCAATAAGGGTTCTGCCGCAGGAACCGTTGCCGCATCCGCAGTCAACCCAGCCCTGATTGACTCTATATAATGGGAATGAGAAGCAATTCTATAATTGAGCCAACTACTGGCAATACGCTGCTGCTTTAAGCGCTCAGCAACAGCTGTTAATCCACTTACAGGTCCGGACAATAAGCAACGGTCAATACTATTACGCCCAGCTATCACCACAGCAGGATCGGCACCGGAGGCAGACAAATGAGGCAATATCTGCTCAACTGTCGCTGCCACGATTAATAATCCGCCGCCTTTATTCAACACACGTCCCAGATAATAATAACGCTGATGTAACAGTGTCAGTGCTTGCGTCAGATCATACATTCCCGCCAGATAACAAGCCGCCGTTTCACCGGAACTATGTCCAAGTAACGCCGCAGGCTTGAACCCCCACTTCTGCAACTGCGCAGCCATTGATATTTGCACGGCAAACTGCATCGGCGGCTCTATCAGTTCATCGGCAGAGATCAATGCCGCATATAAGGAAGGTGCAGAAAATCCCGTCCAAATTGCCTCACAACGCTCGAATTGTTCAGTAAATTCAGGAAATTGCTGAAACCAAGCGATAGAGTCTTGCCAATCTTCACTGCCAATACCAGCAAATACCCAAGCCAGATGATCAACTTTTTTATTATTCTGCTCCGACGACATATTCAGATTAGTCAACCGCTGTCGCAACTGTTCTCGGTTACTGAATGTGATCCCCTTACGTAACGGAAAGCGGTGACGAGTCGTCGCCAAGCTATAACACAAATCATCAAGAGCAATATCCGGCTGCTGTTGCAGCAAATCAGCAATGCTCTGCGCTTGTTGCTTTAGAGAAAACTCAGACTGCGCAGATAATGGCAGCATGAAAGCTTGCCCTTGCGTCGTCCGAAGTTGTACGGAAGACTCTGGGTTATTGCTTAACACCACATGAACATTCGTTCCACCAAAACCAAAGGAATTCACCCCAGCTATCACTTTTCCTTCGGGCAGTGGGGTTAACTGCCGTGGAACTTGCAATCCCAATTCAGTAAAACGAATGTAACGGTTAGGCGGATCGGCATGTAAATTGCCCGGTACCTGTCCCCGTTGTAAACACAATACCGCTTTAATTAATCCAGCAATGCCTGCCGCGGCTTCTGTATGACCAATCACGGATTTACACGCGCCAATCAACAATGGACGGTCTGTCGGATCGGGCCGACACACCAGTCCCAGCGCTTCCGCCTCTATCGGATCGCCTACTGCGGTCCCGGTACCATGCGCCTCAATATAATCAATCTCTTCTGGGGAAACCCCCGCCTGAGCACAGGCCATCCGAATTACTCGTTGTTGTGCCGCACTACTTGGCTGGGTAATCGTGGGCGTGCGACCATCTTGATTGGCCGCTGAACCGTGGATCACCGCCAGAACGGGATCGCCATCCTGTAAAGCCGCATGCAACGGTTTCAGCAAAACAGCGCCTACCCCTTCGCTACGCACATAACCATCAGCGTTAGCGGAAAAACTATGACAGCGGTTAGTGAATGATAGAAAACCGGTACGGCTTTCCACTACCGAAAAATCAGGCATCAGCATTAACTGGCTGCCACCCGCCAGCGCCAGTTGTGATTCTCCGCGCCGCAAACTTTCACAAGCCAAATGGACCGCTAACAGGGACGATGAACAGGCGCTATCAATGGTCAGGGACGGCCCCTGAAAATCAAACGCATGGGATATCCGGTTTGACAACATAGTTCCCATTGCACCGGTTGAGGTATAACCGGTAGTCTGACGCAAATCAGTAAATTGCAGGTGCATATAATCATGAGTGAAGGCACCGATGTAGACACCAACCGCCTGACCCGCCAACGATTTTGGCGATATTCTCGCCCGTTCCAGCGTTTCCCATGTTACTTGTAACATCAGACGATGCTGTGGATCGATAAAAGGCGCTTCTGTATTACTAATATCAAACACCGCTGCATCGAAGCCAGTAACATCAGCGATAAATCCGCCTTCTCGCGCTACCATTCTCCCCGGCAAATTGCGATCTCGGGAACTATAAGCCTGAGTTGACCAGCGTTCTGGGGGAACTGGGGTAATTGCGTCACTTGAACCACACAACAGCTGCCAGAATTCCTCTGGAGAGCTAACCCCTCCCGGGAAACGGCAAGCCATACCGATAATGGCAATCGGCATATTGTCGCTTCTCATCATATTGATATCCATAGTGGTATTCTTTACTCCGATTAGTCGTTTGCTAGATCATCGTGCTTACTTATCAACACCAAGTCGTCGGGCTGGGAATACATTTCGGCGGATGAGGGGGCAATCCCGGCGTCATCAATGACTGATAGCTGATACCCGTATTGAGTAACTGATAGCGCAAACCGCTTGGGCAAGTGGTGGCTCCATCCATTGCCTGAGTGATATCAATTGTCACCCCAAAAGCAACATTAATCGGTTGTAATGTATTATCAGCCGCAGTACGGATGATACGTAATGGTGCTCCGCCACAAACTTGCAGATGGTTATTGCCGACTTCACTCACCCGAATCACAATAAAGTTACAATATCCCCGGTAACTCAGGTCAGTATCTGGCGGTTGATTGGAGATAATCCAATATTGATCATTTTGCTTTTCGATAATTTTGGCATTAGATAACAAGCTGTAACCGTTATCAGTAAATACCTGACGCAACTCTTTTGAAACCGCGCCATTATCTAATGAACTCATCAGCTCAAGCGCCGCACTGAATAAAGGCACACCGGTCAGCTTTTTGCCTGCTTCCTCAAACGGTAAAGCCACTGCGCCATTAGTCAGATTAGCCCCGGTCAATTTAGCTTCCGTGAAAATAGTGCCTTGAATTGAAGCAAAGGCCAGAGATGCTGGTTTAAGACCTTGGGTTGGTTCTAACATTGCCTTGCTGAAGTCAGTATTCACCAGATTAGCATAGGACAAATTCGCACCATATAACCGTGCCTGAGTAAAATTCATCGTCGCTAAGTTAGCATTCGACAAATTGACCTGTTCTAAATTAGCGTTATCGGCTCTGGCGTTACTGCCGTACCAATGAGCGCCGGACATATCAACCGCATACAGATTAGCGCCTGTCAGAATGGCATTAGGCATAAATGTATTGGCAAGAATTGCTGCATTACCACCACTGTCTTGAGCAACGTTTAATTGCCCATCCTGATAGTGAATAAATAACGGTTTACCGTCATGTTCCACCAGCCAGCTCTGACCCGGCTGACGAACCAACACCACTGCCTGACCATTAACTAATACCTTCCCCTGATACAACATTTGACGTAACTGTTCAGGCAATTGCTGATTATCCAGCGCTTGAGCATCGGCTTCATCCAAATGTGTCACTGTGGATAAAGCACCAAATTGAGCGCCAGTTAAATTGACGTTCTCCAGACTCGCATTAGACAAATTCGCACCAACTAAAGAGACATTCCCCAGAACAGTGGCACCAGCCAGATTAGCACCGACCAGAACTGCGCCATTCAGTGACGTAGAATCCAGATTTGCCTTTTTCATCGACGCCATCAGGAATATGACTTGATCCAGATTCTGGCTGCTCAGATTAACGCCATCCATCTGTGCCTGAGTAAAATCCGTTTTAGCGGTAATCGTGGCATCAACCAAGTTCATCTCTGTCAACACCGTCGCTAATAAGGTACTGTCGCTGAGGTTAAGCTGACTATAACCGGTAGTTAACGATAATCGGGCGTTGGTCAGATTAGCGCTACTGAAATTAACATGATTGATATTCGCCCCGGTAAAATCAGTCCCTACTAACGTTGCTTGACTAAAATTCGAGGTCTGCAAAGTGGTATTTTGCAAATTCACCAACGTCATGATCGCCCCGGTAAAGTTGCAGGAAGCCAGACTGGCGCCGCTGAGATCAACATTAACCAGATTCGCCTGAGATAAATCAGCATTCTCCATGATCACCGAAGGTAACAACGCGCCAGAGAAATCCGCACCGGGCGCTTTTAGACGATTCAATACCGGTTGACCACCACTGCTCTTACAGCCACGGAAAATGGCGTTTGGTAGCTCAGCGTCAGGCATATTGGTATCACTACCGACGAGACACTTTTCAAAAAGCGCATTTTTACCATGAATATGCGTTAGATCAGTCTTACTTAAGTCACAACCACCAAAATTACAATCATCAACTTTGACATTCGTTAAATCCGCGTCAAGCAATGTCGAACCGCGCAAGTCGGCATTAGACAAATCGACAGCCATCATCACCATTTCATTCAAATTCTCTTCGGCGAGATAAGCAAAACGCAGATCGGCTCCCATGGCTCCCCATTCTTTGAGAAATTCCAGGTCCTTTGTCACGATAGTACGAGTAAATTGGGCTGACAGGGGCGGACTGCTAGTGACTGCCTGCCAAGTCAGCCCAGATTGTTGCGCCACCAAATAGCGGTCACCACTACTACTGATACGACGCAGGCGAAATCCAGATCCTCCTACTTCTTCCAACCGGATCTCCGCAACCGTACCAGTGCGCGGTTGATTAGCTTGAGGAGTATTGCCGCTCGCAGCTAAGTATTGACCATTGCCAGCCTGTAACCAAAAGTTAGTCATGCCATAAGCATTAATCATTTGATTTATCGCCCCGGATTGCTTGGCTGACAGGTTAAGCGTACCATCCGCCTGAACAGTAATCAGTTGGCCAGAAGGCGCTGCAAATTGCCATTTGCCAGCAAAAGATCTGGATTCACTCATGTCATTATCCTCGCAGCAATTGATTTACAGAAACCTTTCCAACTCTCCCAGCCTGACCACCGCTGGCGCTAATACCGCCAATAGCATATTCTCCATCGGCTGCATGTGAACCATCACCATTTACCCCACCGCGCCCAGCTATCCCCCCAGCACCACCGGGCTGCCCGAATCCTCCATTCCCGCCATTAGAGGCAGCAGATACCGGTTTTGGTAAGCTAGTCTGGATATATCTGACCCAAACATGCCCTCCATCTCCGCCATTACCTCCATTGCCGCCATTTCCACCATTGCCACCGTTACCACCGACACCACCCGGCTTGCCTGACGATGATGAATTACCACGGCCACCATTGCCGCCATCCCCCCCATTGCCACCGTAACCCGCTATGCCACCATCACCACCATTACCGCCATTATTGCTAATACGTACTACACTCTGTACGTCAAAATGCGTACAACGCAGGGCAAACCACCAGCCAGAACCTGATTGACCATCCAGTCCACTCTGACCAGATTGACCATCACCACCAGGGCTACCGGCAGTGGCTGGCTCACGACGAGAAGCATTCTGACCATCAGCCCCCCGTTGGCCATCAGCACCATTGGCCCCATCAGGGCCATTCACGCCGTTAGTACCCCAAATTTGAATATCTGCGACCATAACTCCCCCTTGCGGTTATTGTTTTTTGCCGTTGATATAAATTGCACCGATAGAACCTGCTTTTCCGGCAGCGCCTGTAGTCCCCGATGAACCACCCTTACCTGGGCTACCCCCGCTACTACCTTTACCACCAGAACCACCGGCGCCACCAGCGCCCCCAGAACCACCGTTGCCGCCTTTACCACCGTTACCGCCAACCGCCCTAGCTTGGAACGTCGCACTTCCTCCTTCCTGGTAAGTAAAATAGATGTTGCCGCCGTCACCCGCATTACCGCCGTTACCACTTCTACCCCCGTTGCCGCCATTTCCCCCATTACCACCATTTCCAGCATTACAGTTGTCGGTAGAACCGCCGCCATTCCCGCCTTTTCCACCGCTGCCGCCATTCCCACCGTTACCACCGTTACCGCCATTACCACCTTGCGTCAGCATATTCACAAAGCCACTAAGGGTACCTGTTTTAAAATTAACATCATTCGCATTCCCACCTTTCTCGCCATCACTTCCGCCAGCCCCGTCAGTACCACTGCCACCAGCGGTACCATTGGTAGCCGACGTTGCACAGGAATTTTTATTATCTTTACCAGCGCTACCATTGCTGCCGTCTCTTCCACTGGCGCCATTGTTTCCGCCCCCACCATCACCTCCGTTACTGCCAATATTTTCGATGTTCGGGCCATCATTATCACCCGGGGATGGATATGGGTTTGGGGAATTAATTACGACGACTTCGTTCGCTTCAACCGTGCCGTTGGTCAAATAAATAATCTTACCGCCAGGTTCAATCGTTATCTTATTAAACACCAAGTTAACAGGTTCACCGTGACTCTCTTTACTTCCTACAATCAATGGGTTACTTGCAGTGACAACGATATCTTCACCACTGTATAACGCGACTTTCATCGGAAAACGTTTAGCATTCAGAATATCTTCATAATCCTTGACTAAAGGAGAATAACCGTAGATATAAGCGCTGAAAGCTTTGCATATATCAGCATGATTACCGGTGACATTCGCCAACCGTTCAGCTGAATAGGGTTCAGGTAGCGGATGATGCGGTTCCATTCCGCCTGGTCCATACTCGCTGTCAGGCACCCCGCCAAGTTCCTTCATCTCTTGGATGGTTTGTACAGTAAAAAACGCGGGTGGCACCGTGGCTATTTTCGGGTCGTTAGAAAATATTACCGGCCCGTCAAGGTCCGAAGTTTTCAATTGTTTTGGCTGCCGCTCGGTACCGGTCAAATGATAATGCTCACGCAACATAGCCAAAGTTTCGTTAACTGTTTTCAGTTTATTCATGGGTATTCTCCTGAGTTTGGATATAAGTTTGTACGTTTAGGATCACATTAGCGTCACATATCAGTTGCCCACCCGGTTCAATCACCAGAGTGTCTACTGCTACCACGATCGGCAGTGAATTTGGGCTGCTAATTTCCAAAATCTCACCATTAGCAATCACCAATTCTCCAATCGCAAAAACATCAATGGCTGCCGGAAATGCTATCGGTGCCTCAACCGGGGGGATGCCAGAAATAGCCAACAGTTCCGTTGCCGACGGCACGTTTGACTGGTAAGAAGGAGCCAACGACTGTGGGTCGTTAGGCCGTAAAGAGCCTTGCGACGAAGATGGAATAACAACTTTCTCCGTTACATCACTCTCCGAGAGACCTAATAACTGCAAGACCGCTTTAAATCCTGAACTATAATTTCTTGATGTCATATTTATCTCCGAGAAACTGTAGACAGAAATAATCTGCAAATTATCGCTATCTACTGTGCAAATGACCGGGTAACGGGTATTAACATCTGTAATGATGAAATAACCATTGTTATTGATAGTTTCGATAGTTGCCTGATGACTAAGAGGGTGTTTGTTCTCCGCAAAAACTGCGTGGATTTTATCCATATCGTGTTGCTGGAATATCGGTAATTGATCGATACCCAGATCGAATATCGGTGTAGTCGGCGTCCATTGGCTGATTTGTGGCTGGGTCCGTTGATTTTCCCCTAGGATCTTGCCGTAATTCATTGCCACCAAGGTACGGAATGAATCTATCGCCAGATGCGCGGCAACAATATGCTGACGTTTAGTCGGATCAGGTACCAGTGTCGAATCAGGGACAGTGACTAGGAACTTACCGCTAGGCTCATAGATATCGAGGATATAATCCGTTGGATCGCGCCCTTCATTACGGTATGACAGAATGTAAATATATCCCTTAGATTCAACCGCAACATCCAGATAAGTTATTCCCGCTGGCTTATTCAGTGGCATATAAGCCAAATAATCAGCCACTGTAATTTCAACAGGATTCGTTGCATCAAGGGTTAACAGCCAGGAACGGGCGCCGGCAAGATCATCAATTTGCCATTTAACACCTTGACCGATAGCGATAACCCGCACATTACTCAAATCGTTATAGACGGATACTGTTTGTCCCTGAGCAGTTAGCGTGTAAGTTGCGGGTTTTTGCGGGTCATATACCAACCAGCTCTGCCCTTGCTGTATCACGTCAACCGTTGTGCTGCCAACTGGGTCAATATTACCGTCTGTGGTCTGGTTATAACTCAGATAGATCCCATCTTGCGCAAAGGTGGCAATAATCTGCTCATCCAGTACGCCAGTATTGAGTGAATGTATAAAGCTCGGATCACTGTTACTAAACAGGAATGTCAGCCCTTGTTCACGGAATGCTTGTTGTAATGCTGGAGAGAACACCTGAGCATCCAGTGTTGCCTGATACTCAGCAGTAGCCAGTTTAAACAGTGTTGCCCCTGGAAAACTTGGAAATGGGTTGCCTTTAGTATCAAACGCCTGAACACGGGTATTGATTGTTTCCAGTAATAAGATGCGACCATCTGGCGTGACAGTCAGGGCAATTGGCCCATGCATTAGCCCTTGTCGAATCCCTTCGCCAGAGACAATCTGGGCTGCTGGCGCCTGAGCATCCGGGTAACCCTGATCTCCCAACGGCAGAATCTGCATCTTGCTGTATTGCCAACTGACCGCAATAACATAACCACTCGGATGAACCACCATTGCATCCAGATGAGGAATCGTGAAAGTTCCCCAAGACAGCGGATTATCCGTTAAACCAAAATCATGTCTGCCGTCACGCAGATCGACCCGACGCAAGTGATATTCGCCAAATCGTGAATCAATAATAAAGTTGTAAGGCGTGATAGTTTTGTTGTCCGGTCCTTCGCCAAAGCTGTTATAGCTGATCAGGGGTTGTACTTTGAAACCCACCTCGGATAATTTCAGACGCTCATTCAGCGTGTCGTTGCTCAAAGTGGAAATGTTTTGTAGCACATACATCTGGCCGCTATTGGGTGGACTTAATGGATCTTCCAGTGGAATATCCTGACCGGAAGCCTGATAGCAATAACCAACCTGATAATCTGAATTCAGGATTGTCATATTGACCAGCTTGCAGATGTTATTACCTACATTGCTACAATTGGTTGAAGACTGGGTTTCCAACGGCACGCTGCCTTCAATCCACTGATACTCTTTTTTATCGCTATCGTAAGACAACTGTTCCCAATATTCGTATTGAGTCACCTGAGTCAGAGGCACTAACATCTCTTTTATAATGCCACTGACGCGCATAATGCCTTCATTGGGGTCGCCTGGTTGTGCATTTAGCAGCTCACTGGCGTAGCTCCCCGCTAACCAGCCAGTAGCCGAATAAACATTCGCCTTGATTTTCAGGGTTCCACCCCAGCCAACCGAATGGAAATTAAAGGATAGCGGGGTATTGGAACCGGTGGTAGGTAATGGAATCGTCTGGGTGTAATAGGTGCCGTTGGTATATTCGACCGTTACCTGACACTGTACTCCCACCGGCGGCCAAATCGCGGTTTCCGGGCGCCCCACTTCACCATGAGCAGGATCGGGATGCAGGGTAAAAGCCAACGTCATCTGACGCTTGATATCCACTTCCAAGGTAGCTGGTGTGGAAAGCAATTCCCCCGTCGTCACTGCAATCTGCGCAACATCCAGCGCAATTGAAGCAAGCCGGAATGCCCAACCCACCACCGGAACCGCTTGAGCGGCTGCACTAGCGGCTATCTTGGCGGTAACATAAGCGGCTAATGCTTCCATCCCTTTTTTAGCCAGAATACCAATGGCAATACTGGCTAAACTGGTGAGCACTTTTTTAGTATTAAATAACGCTGAACCAACCGCGGCACCACCACCAATCAACGGGAAAGCAATGCCTGCCAGTATGGCAACGTTATCCTTATTAGAAATAAAATCTTTATACCACTGACTATTGGTCACTGCGGCGCCAGCCAACATCATCAGGGCTGGAATACCGTACTGGAACATGCCAGTTAAAATCACACCCGGCCAGACAATCGGATTTTCCCAGCGGGAAGTTCCCAAGCCACCAAACAAGAATTTAGCCGCCTGAGCTTCAGCCGGCCAAGGCAAGCCAAATTTAGTGGGATCAGTGGGCATCGGAATCCCCATGATCGTATTGACATTAGCCAACACACCAAGAGCTTTTTGTGATGGCGTTTCAAATAATGCCGCCAGCTCTTTAGGGAAATAAAACGGCCAATCACCATCAACCGTTGGATTATCGATCGGCTGTTCCATTTGAGTGTCTTTAAAGAATTGAATATAAACACCAAGCTGACGTAAATATTTATTCTTAAAGTCAATGGAAAAATAATTTTGGCCGGGATCGTAACGGATGCTGTCGGCGTATACATCCATCCCGTGATTGGGAGTACGGTTAGTGGCGGTCCAAATTTGATTAGTATCTCGCTTAACAGCTAATGCGGAAGTTTGATCTTTGAACTCGGTAATATCGATAGATGCACTTTGGCTGACACTCCAGTTATGATTTTGCAGTCGATCATCATTATGCGAAGTTTTCAGTGCATTAGATGCTGGCGAGCCTGAATAATTCCCCGTTTCATCCGATAGGTTATATTGCATCACCGGATCACCTTCGGCGAAAATCACCTGTCCGTCTTGACCCACCCAGTCAAACTCATAGAACATTGCGCTGCCATCAGGGGCAACCAATTGACCATAAGTGGCAAAACCGCCTATCTCTGTCGCGGGTCCCTGACTCGATATTGATATAGCCAGTTCATAAACTCGGTTATATTGCTGTGGGTCTATTGCCTCCGGTGGGGCAATATGTGCATTCATAACAATTGATGCCGAATAAGCCTGACTGTTAGACAATTCCGGATGGGAAAACACAACAGAGCAGGCAACATCCCACGGAGTTTTCATTTCATTAGTCGCAACCAACAAATCGCCGCAATCAATAGAATTTCGCGCTAAATGTTGGCTTTTAACACCGAGAGCACTAAGTTTACCCGGCAAAGCCATCTCTATATTATTTACGGCCAGTTTTTCTATGTTACGTTTGGCATAACGATGTAAATGAGCATTGGGAATATGATAAGAAAGATGATAAAGAACCGGTAATGAAGAGCGATAAGGCCCAGATTTATCACCAACCACTTTAATTAGCGTAACGTGATGAGGTAAAAAATAGTGTTCGGGTACTTCCGCAAAGTGGCTAATATTGTGTGAACCGTAGCGCAGAACCATATCTATTGCCGGATTCTCGCCAGCCGCCTTAGCTAAACTTGACTCATCATGTTCTTGCAACAGTATATTATATTCACCCACCCAGAGACTCAATTGACTGGATTGGGTACGTAAATGACCTTGAGCTAAATCAAAATGTAAAGTATGTGTCTTCATTTGAATTTTATCTCTATAAGTAATTATTTTCGGTATCACAAGAAACTCTTAATAACCGTATAAATCATTTGATCACAAAATTTAAATAAATAATCCCCATGAAAATTAATATATCTCTTCAAAAGCCTATTTATTAACCAAAAATACCTAGAATTAATTAAATGCCACATTTATCCACTCTATGTAAAATGATCAAATGTGGCATTTAAATTCCATCAATAAAATAGTAATGTTATTCTCAATTTTTTCCATCAAATAAAGAAGATATTTCTGTGATACATTACAATTTTTTAATGTATACCAATTCATTATCCCAACTTAAAACCTATAGAATTAGATAATATCACCATGGTAAAATAAATCTGCCACGTGGAATAGTGCATTTTCAATCAAATAACAACCTGATACAAACAGAACGCGATTATTTCATAATGAAATTATAAATATAAATCAAGAAAAAACCGTAAGTTAAATCGATGTTATACATTATATATCCTATATTCTTAGAATAAACTCTCACCTTAAACCAACAAATAAAACATTTAAATACATTTACCAAACTTGAACTTATTATTATTTTATAAATATAAAGAAAACCATGAAATGAAATATTTATTTTACTATTACCCGCATGTCATCACAGGCGGGTAATATCTCCCTTATTATCCATAATATAAGAACTATCGTGACTATTATCTCTTTGTTTAACCGTTAATATGTGAGTGCAACAAATCTGAATGTCCACTCACATAATTTCTCTATGAGAGCGTCTCGGGTCATTACTGACGTTCTCCATTAATATACACATAACCCTTAACACCAGTTGCTCCGGCAAGCCCATCGTTACCCGATGCACCAATTTTGCCATTGCTACCACTAGGAGAACCGCTACCACCATAGCCTCCGCCTCCACCGTAACCAGCATAACCCCCTTCCCCCCTCATCCCACCCGCAGACTTAGCATTAAAGACAGGGCTACCACTCTCATAGGTAACATAAATATTACCCCCATCTCCCCCTTTGCCTCCATTGCCCCCGTTATTCCCTTTACCTCCATTACCGCCACTCCCTCCTCTTCCAGCACTACAGTAAGAAGTGGAGCCACCTCCGTTACCCCCATTTCCTCCTCTTCCACCCTTACCACCAGTACCGCCATTACCACCATTACCGCCTGTCGATTCTAAGTTTACCGTGCCGGTGAGGTAAGCAATCTTTAGAACAATATCATTTGCGCCGCCGCCATTTTCGCCATTGCTTCCAGCACTACCATCTGTACCATAAGCCCCGTTAGTACCCGACGTTGCGGCCTTTGCACAGGAGCTTTTGTTATCCTGTCCAGCATTACCATGACCACCGGTCTTTCCATCAGTTCCATTCGCCCCATTGCCGCCATGATTTCCATCACTGCCCCGATTAATAATATTGGTCGGATCACTATCTGAACCCAAAGAGCTAACCATCGTCATGGTATTCGCTTGAACAGCCCCATTGGTGCGATAAATAATTTTTCCGCCAGGTTCAACCGTTATCTGCTCATAAACTAATACAATAGGTTCACCGTGATTATCTCGACTTTGAATGATCAATGGCTTGTCCGCAGAAATAATTATGCTATCACCACCATATAGTGCAACTTTCAGCGGGAAACGCTTAGCGTTAAGAATATCTTCATAATCTTTGACCAAAGCAGAATCACCATAGATATAAGCACTAAAGGCTTTACATAAATCGGCATGATTACCCGTGACATTCGCCAGCCGTTCAGCAGAATAAGGTTCAGGCAATGGATGATGCGGCTCCATTCCTCCAGGGCCATAATCACTATCAGGCACACCACCTAATCTTTTCAGTTCTTGTATCGTTTGTACGGTAAAAAATGCGGGTGGAACAGTAGCTATTTTCGGATCGTCGGAAAATATGACCGATCCACCGAAATCCGCTGTCTTCAATTGTTTTGGTTGCCGTTCTATACCCGTCAGACGATAATGTTCACGCAATTCCGCCAAAGTTTCAGCAATAACTTTTACTTTATTCATAAGAAATCTCCTGAGTTTAAGTGGGTATATAACGATAAAAAAAGAGTTATTTATGAACACACCTTCGTTGTCGCAAGTAAACCTTGCCACAAATGATACGGAAAATATGAACCCATTTCCCTTATTTATAGTCTTCAAGCCAGTCTAAAGCCTGATTATTGCTATGCTGCCGTTCATTATTGTTAACATATACCTTGCCAGAAATACCGTCACTACCGGATTCTCCATCAGCACCAGCTTCACCAGATACTCCGGGATGACCACTAGTATCTAATCCTCCATTACCAGCACCACCTATCCCACCTACTCCGCCTATTCCTCCCTTACCACCGACCCCTCCATTACCGCCATCACCTCTATATGACAAAGCATTAATTACTGGCTGACCCTGAGTGAAATTAATATATATGTTACCACTGTCCCCACCTTTACCCCCATTCCCTCCATTACCTCCATTTCCGCCATTACCTCCCCTTCCTCCACATCCAGCATTACATTTGCTTGTTGAATATCCCCCATTTCCACCATTCCCTCCGTTACCGCCATTACCGCCATATCCACCCCTTCCACCCTTACCACCTATCGATGCCGCATTGACTACCCCAGTAAAAATGTCAACATTAATAACTACGTCATTTGCACTTCCAGCCCTTTTGCCATCCATCCCTTGTGCTCCTGAAGAACCGCCAGTTGCATCAGTACCCGGTGTGGATGCAACAGCGCAACCGTGTTTATTATCTGAACCCATCTCACCATTGCTGCCATTCACCCCATTACTTCCCTGTTCACCTTCCAAACCATCGTTTCCATCAGAGCCTTTACTGATAATGCTCTGCTTTTTATCATTACTGCCATTCCCTACAACAGTATTAGCTTCGATCTTACCATTAGTGCGGTAAATAATTTGACCTCCTGGTTCAATGATTATCTGGTCATATATCAAGACAACGGGTTCGCCATAATCATCTTCATCTTCAACAACCAATGGTGCATCTGCGGTAACAGTGATTCTTTCACCAACGTATAACGCAACCTTCATCGGGAAACGCTTAGCATTAAGCATGTCCTCATAATCTTTGACTAAAGCAGAATCACTATAGATATAGGCCCTAAAAGCTTTGCATAAATCAATATGATAACCCGTGACATTTGCCAGTCGTTCAGCAGAAAACGGTTCCGGTAACGGATGATGGGCTTCCATTTTGCCAGGGCCGTACTCACTGTCAGGTACACCTCCAAGTACCTTCAACTCTTGTATGGTTTTTACCGTAAAAAACGCAGGTGGCACAGTCGCGGTCTTCGGATCGTTAGAGAATATTACCTTGCCGTCAAAATCCGAGGTCTTAAGTTGCTTTGGCTGCCGTTCTATACCAACCAGATGGTGATGCTGATGTAATACTGCCAAAGTTTCAGCAACAGTTCTTATTTTATCCACGGGAATTCTCCTGAATTTAAGTTTATATCCTTCATCTTTCAAGCTGCTGCTTTGTTGGCTGCGTTTACTTACCCCAGTCACATAGTTATCTATGCTCCTGGGGATGCGTTCACTTGCCGCCGCACTGCAACTTGAAATCTATTGGGTATATACGTTTAAGATAACTTCATATATCAGCTGCCCATTTGGTCAAGTTCCAAAATCTCTACTGCTATCACGACCGATTGCGGTACTAAATTACTAATAGCCAGAATATTGCCATTGGCTAATCACGAGATTAACCATAGTGAAAACATCGATTTTTTCTGGCAAAGGATATAAGTATTTCAACAACGGGTATGCCAGAAAAATAATTCCTATGATAATCAATTAGGCAAGCATTTATTCACGTTGCAAAAAGCGATTGAATGCGATATTTAAATGACACAATTTAAAATATTAATGCAATTCCCTTCTTTTTTCATTAATTAAAGAGAATATTTCTGTGATACATCACGACCTTTTAATACGAGCCAATTAAATAATTCAATTTTATATTTGTCTCATTAGGTATTATTAAAAAATACAAATAAAAGATAACAAACACGATGATATTTTTCAAAAATCACCACAAGATAGAAACCTATATACCCAATGGATTTCAAGATGGATCGCGACGGCAAGGGAGCGAATCCCCGGGAGCATAGAGAACTATGTCATAGATAACTCTGTGACCGGGTGAGTGCAGCCAACAAAGAGGCAACTTGAAAGATAACAGGTATAGATATTATTTAATAGGTCATAAGCAGGCATCCGTTGAGCAACGGGCACTATTGCCACGCCGATAACAATCGCCATTAATTATCCGGGAACCAATGCGAAACTGGCTTCATATCCAGAACATTTGTAAAACCTGAGTGGCAAAAACGAAGCCAAGCAAGCAAGGGCAGACCCAATAAGTATTCAGTAATTAATAATGTAAACCACTTGAACATAAGCAAAACCAAGATCTGACCCCATTTCCCCGCATTTATAGTCGTTCAGACCCGTCTGATTGCTACACCGCTAACGATTAAGTTTCCGATCAGATTCCCGTTCATGACCGTTGACATGTATTTTGCCGGTGTTACCGTCATCTCCAAATTCTCCTTTAAGACCATCTTTACCATAGTCTCCCTGCAAACCATGTACACCGAATATTCTGGTACTATTTCCAGGATCACCCCCCACTCCTCCCCAACCGGCCTTCCCACCTTCCCCACCAAGACCATTAATTGACATAACCTGAAGTACTGGACTACCGTCAGAGTAATTAATATATATGTTACCACTGTCCCCACCTTTACCCCCCCTGCCTCCATTCCCTCCATCTCCTCCATTGCCCCCATTTCCTGCATCCCCAGCAGAACACCACTTGATTGTTTCATTGCCCCAATTACCTCCATTACCCCCATAACCCCCATGCCCCCCAAGACCGCCTCTTCCACCATTACCACCGTTACCACCTATCGTTGCCGCATTTATTGTTCCAGTAAGAGATTGACTAGTAATAGTCAGGTCATTCGCATTTCCAGCCGCTGCACCATCCCCTCCTAATCCTCCGACAGAACCGTTGGCTCCATCATTACCTGATGTGGCGTTAATTAAGCAGCCATTTTTACTATCTTTACCATCTTTACCATTGCTGCCATCAGCCCCTGTATTTCCTGATGCACCATCAAGACCATCGGCACCATTACTACCTCTATTGACAACATTCTCCTTTCCCGTATTTTCATTCCCTACAATCGTGTTAGCTTCGATTCGACCATTAGTGCGGTAAATAATTTGACCTCCAGGTTCAATGATTATCTGGTCATACACCAAGACAACCGGCTCACCATAATCATCTTTATCTTCAACAACCAATGGATTATCGGAGAAGATAGTCATTTTCTCGCCACTGTATAACGCCACCTCCATCGGGAAGCGCTTAGCATTAAGCATTTCTTCATAATCTTTGACTAAAGCAGAATCACTATAGATATAGGCCCTAAAAGCTTTGCACAGATCAATATGATTACCCGAGACATTTGCCAGTCGTTCAGCAGAAAACGGTTCCGGTAACGGATGATGGGGTTTCATTTTGCCAGGGCCATACTCACTGTCAGGTACACCGCCGAGTGCCTTAAGCTCCTGTATGGTTTGTACCGTAAAAAATGCCGGTGGCACAGTCGCGGTCTTCGGATCGTTAGAGAATATTACCTTGCCGTCAAAATCCGAGGTCTTAAGTTGCTTTGGCTGCCGTTCTATACCAACCAGATGGTGATGCTGATGTAATACTGCCAAAGTTTCAGCAACAGTTCTTATTTTATGCACGGGAATTCTCCTGAGTTTAAGTTTATACCTGTTATCTTTCAAGTTGCCTCTTTGTTGGCTGCACTCACTCACCCCAGTCACAGTGTTATCTATGACATAGTTATCTATGCTCCCGGGGATTCGCTCCCTGGCCGTCGCGATGCATCTTGAAATCTATTGGGTATATACGTTTAAGATAACTTCATATATCAGCTGCCCATTTAGTCAAATTCCAAAGTATCTACTGCTATCACGACCGATTGCGGTACTAAATTACTAATAGCCAGAATATTACCCCTAGCTAATTATCAGATTAGCCATAACGGAGACATCAATTTTTTCTGGCAAAAAATGTAAACACTTCAGCAACAGGTATGCCAGAAAAATAATTCCTATGAAACTTAATTAGGCAAGTATTTATTCACTTTACAGCAAGCAATCGGATGCAACATTTAAATGACACAATTTAAGATATTAATGCAATTCTCCATTTTTTCATTAATTAAAAAGAATATTTCCATGATGCATCACTACCTTTTAATAGGTATTATCAAAAACCTCCATTCTATATTTACCCCAATGATTATTATAAAATACAAATAAAAACAATAAGCATGATTGTATTTTTCAAAAATCACCACAAGATAGAAACCTATCGATATTATTAAACAATAAAATTATGAATAGGATTTAAATTAAAAAACCCGAACTTACTCGTTTCCAAACAGTGTGTATTTAGGAGACGGAATGTTAACGCAATTTGCCGTTGATATATATCTGCCCCTTCTTTCCTGGCTCCCCAGACTCCCCTAACTTTCCATCAATACCCTTTATACCCGGCTTTCCACAACAACTTAAGTTTTTAGTTCTATCATCAATATTACACCACGAGTCACCACCATCACCGCCTTTTCCCCCCCTTCCCGCTCTACCGCTAGCCCCCGCCGAACTAGGTTCTGCCGAATAACTAATTTGTGGATAACCCGCAGAATAGTTAAATTCTATGCTACCCCCATCTCCACTATTCCCCCCATTACCGCCATTACCGCCATCCCCTCCATCTGCTCCATTCCCTCCATACCCAGAATTACACAGTATGCTAGTAGCAATACGACGACGACCACTATACATACTACCATAACCCCCATCACCACCATCTCCCCCATAGCCCCCATCACCACCATGACCACCATCACCCCCATCCCCTCCTTCAGACTGCAAACAAATCACCCCACGTGCCTCAGCACATGTGATAATTAGTTTATCCGCCCCTTGACCGGGTTGGCCATCCGATCCATTCATTCCCGGAGAACCGTGAGTTCCATCAGTACCTGATGTAGGCTGAGTTATACAGCGATTTTTATTCTCATAACCAGATTGACCTCTAACACCACTAACGCCATTGACACCACCTGTACCAACAATACCATTTGCTCCATCTCGCCCTTTATTGACAAAGTTCTGTGGGCCAAATCCAACCCCCTGGATGACATTCGCTTCAACCCTACCATTGGTGTAGCAAATAACTTTGCCTTCCGATTCAATGGTTATCTGGTTGTACACCAAAACAACCGGTTCACCACAATATTCTTTATCTTCAATAATCAATGGATTATCTGCGGTAATCGTGAGCTCCTCACCACTATATAACGCCACTTTCATCGGAAAACGCTTAACATTAAGCATTTCTTCATAATCTTTAACCAAAGCAGAATCACCATAGATATAGGCGCTAAAAGCTTTACGCAAATCAATATGATTACCCGAGACGTTTGCCAGTCGTTCAGCAGAAAACGGTTCAGGTAACGGATGATAAGATTCCATTTTTTCAGGGCCATATCGACTGTCAGGTACACCACCGAATGCCTTCAACTCTTGTATCGTTTGCACTGTAAAAAATGCAGGCGGCACAGTCGCTGTCTTCGGATCGTTAGAGAATATTACCTTTCCGTCAAAGTCGGAGGTCTTAAGTTGCTTTGGCTGCCGTTCTACACCAATTAGATGATGATTCTGATGTAATATTGCCAAAGTTTCAGCAACCGTTCTTATTTTTTCCATGAAAATTCTCCTGAGTTCACATTTATGTATTTAGAATAACTTCATATCTCAATTATCCATCTAACCAAGTTCCAAAGTCTCTATTGCTATCACTACCGGTAAGGATATAGTCACTTCAACAATAGGTATGCCAGAAAAATAATTCCTATGAGAATTAATTAGGTAAATATTTACTCACTTTACAGCAAGCAATTGGGTGCAACATTTAAATGACACAATTTAAAACATTAATGTAATCCTCCATTTTTTCATTAATTAAAGAGAATATTTCCATGATGCATCACTACCTTTTAATAGGTATTAATCAAAATTTCAATTCTATATTTACCTCATCAATCATTATAAAATACAAATAAAAACAATAAGCATGATTGTATTTTTCAAAAATCACCACAAGATAGAAACCTATCGATATTATTAAACAATAAAATTATAAATAGGATTTAAATTAAAAAACCCGAACTTACTCGTTTCCAAACAGTGTGTATTTAGGAGACGGAACGTTAACGCAATTTGCCGTTGATATATATCTGCCCCTTCTTTCCTGGCTCCCCAGGCTCCCCTAACTTTCCATCAATACCCTTTATACCTGGCTTTCCGCAACAACTTAAGTTTTTAGTTTTATCCGCAACATTACACCACGAGACACCACCATCACCGCCTTTCCCTCCCCTTCCCTCTCTACCGCCAGCCCCTGCCGAACCGGGTTCTGACGAATAACTAATTTGTGGATAACCCGCAGAATAGTTAAACTCTATGCCACCCCCACCGCCACTATTCCCCCCATTACCGCCATTACCGCCATACCCTCCATCTGCTCCATTCCCTCCATACCCAGAATTACACAGTGTGCTAGTAGCAATACGACGACTATCACTATAAATACTACCATAACCCCCATCACCACCATCTCCCCCATAGCCCCCATCACCACCATAACCACCATCACCCCCATCCCCTCCTTCAGACTGCAAATAGATCACCCCTCGTGCCTCAGCACATGTGACAGTGAGTTTCTCAGCCTCTTGACCGAGTTCGCCATCCGATCCATTCATTCCCGGAGAACCGAGAGTTCCATCAATACCTGATGTAGGCTGAGTTATACAGCGATTTTTATTCTCGTAACCAGATTGACCTCTAACGCCACTAACACCATTGACACCACCTGTACCAGCAATACCATTTGCTCCATCTCGCCCTTTATTGACAAAGTGCTGTGGACCGAGTCCAACCCCCTGGATGACATTCGCTTCAACCCTACCATTGGTGTAGCAAATAACTTTGCCTTCCGATTCAATGGTTATCTGGTTGTACACCAAAACAACCGGTTCACCACAATACTCTTTATCTTCAATAATCAATGGATTATCTGCGGTAATCGTGAGCTCCTCGCCACTATATAACGCCACTTTCATCGGAAAACGCTTAACATTAAGCATTTCTTCATAATCTTTAACCAAAGTAGAATCACCATAAATATAGGCGCTAAAAGCTTTACGCAAATCAATATGATTACCCGAGACGTTTGCCAGTCGTTCAGCAGAAAACGGTTCAGGTAACGGATGATAAGATTCCATTTTTCCAGGGCCATATCGACTGTCAGGTACACCACCGAATGCCTTCAACTCTTGTATCGTTTGCACTGTAAAAAATGCAGGCGGCACAGTCGCCGTTTCCAGATCGTTAGAAAATATTACCGGCCCGTCAAAGTCGGAGGTCTTAAGTTGCTTTGGCTGTCGTTCCAGACCACACGGATGATAATCTTGATGTAATATTGCCAAAGTCTCAGCAACTGTTCTTATTTTTCCCATGAAAATTCTCCTGAGTTTAAATTTATACATTTAAAATAACTTCATATCTCAATTACCCATCTAACCAAGTTCCAGAGAAAACACCGATTTTTTCTGGCAAATAATATAGTCACTTCAACAATGGATGTACCAAAAAAAATAATTCCGACGAGAATTAATTAGGTAAATATTTATTCACTTTACAGAAAGAAATTAGATACGACATTGAAATGACGCAATGATAAAATATTAATGTAAATTCCCATTTTTTCCATTAATTATGGAAAATATTTCTGTGATACATCACTACCTTTTAATAGATACCAATTAAAAATTTCAATTTTATACTTATCTCATGAGGTATTATTATAAAATACAGATAAAAACAATAAGCATTATTGTATTTTTAAAAAATCACAACAAAATAGAAACCTATAGATATTATTAAACAATAAAATTATGAATGTGATTTAAATTAAGAATAGAAAATAATTCTTCTTTATAATAAGAGGATTTTTTACAAATAAGAGTTTGAATAACCGAATCAATCATTATCCTGATACAGTGCAGCCATTGGAAATAGCTGCACATCTTGTAGTTCAACACAGACAAATAATTCAACACGGGCAAATCGGCAATTTGGCATAGTGACGACTCCCCGGCCCTGTCGAAAGAAGCTTCCAACTTCATGGGCTATCTGACCCACTGCCGATTCATATCGATATTTCTTACTCCGATTAATCATTTGTCAAATTATTATACTTACCCATCGACACCAAATCGTCAGCTCAATTATAGTCGTTCAAACCAATCTGATTATTGTGCCCCCAGAGATTAACTCTGTACATTACCGTTAATATATATCTTGCCCGCTACACCTGCCCCTCCCGATTTGCCATCAATACCATCTCGACCAGATACGCCTGATTGACTACTGTTACCAACTCCACCTTTTCCACCGTCTCCACCTTTTCCGCCTTTCCCTCCATTTCCACCATTACCTCTATATGACTGAGTATTAATCACTGGCTGACCACCAAGGAAATTAATATATACGTTACCACTGTCTCCACCTTTCCCTCCATTACCCGCGTCTCCTCCATCTCCACCATTACCCCCATTTCCCGCACGTCCTGCACTAGATTTGCCTGTCTTATTACCTCCATTGCCCCCTATTCCACCATTCCCTCCATCACCCCCATCACCTCCATTTCCACCCTTGCCACCTATTGATTCCACATTTACTGACCCAGTAACAAGTTGAACATGAATAACTATGTCATTTGCATTTCCACCCTCTCCGCCCCCTACTCCCAATCCTCCTGAAGAGCCGCCAGTTGCATCAGAACCTGCTGTGGACTCAACAGCACAGCCGTATTTATTTTCTATACCCGCAACACCATCTCCGCCATTAGACCCATCACATCCTGTTTCACCATCAAAACCATCACCTCCATCATCACTTTTACTGATAATGTTCGGTTTCTGATCACTTCCATTACCTACAATCGTGCTGGCTTCGATCCGACCATTAGTGCGGTAGATAATTTGACCTCCCGGTTCAATGATTATCTGGTCATACACCAAAACAACCGGTTCGCCATAATCATCTTTATCTTCAACAACCAATGGATTATCGGAGGCAACAGTCATTTTCTCGCCACTGTATAACGCCACCTTCATCGGGAATCGCTTAGCATTAAGAATTTCTTCATAATCTTTGACTAAAGCAGAATCACTATAGATATAGGCTCTAAAAGCTTTGCACAAATCAATATGATTACCCGAGACATTTGCCAGTCGTTCAGCAGAAAACGGTTCCGGTAACGGATGATGGGGTTCCATTTTGCCAGGGCCATACTCACTGTCAGGTACACCGCCGAGTGCCTTAAGCTCCTGTATGGTTTGTACCGTAAAAAATGCCGGTGGCACAGTCGCGGTCTTCGGATCGTTAGAAAATATGACCTTGTCGTCAAAATCCAAAGTCTTAAGTTGCTTTGGCTGCCGTTCTATACCAGCTAGGTGGTGATACTGATGTAATACTGCCAAAGTTTCAGCAACAGTTCTTATTTTATGCACGGGAATTCTCCTGAGTTTAAGTTTATACCTGTTATCTTTCAAGTTGCCTCTTTGTTGGCTGCACTCACTCACCCCGGTCACATAGTTAGCTATGCTCCCGGGGATTCGCTCCCTTGCCGTCGCGATCCATCTTGAAATCTATTGGGTATATACGTTTAAGATAACTTCATATATCAACTGTCCATTTGGTCAAATTCCAAAGTATCAACTGCTATCACTACCGATTGTGACACTAAATTGCGAATAGCCAGAATATTGCCATTAGCTAATTACCAGATTAGCCATAACGGAGACATCGATTTTTTCTGGCAAAAGATATAAGCGATTCAGCAACGGATATGCCAGAAAAATAATTCCTATGAGAATCAATTAGGTAAGAATTAATTCACTTTATAGAAAGCGATTTGATGCAACATTTAAATCATACAATTTAAAATATTAATGTAATTTCCCACTTTTTTCATTAATTAAAGAGAATATTCCTGTGATACATCACGACCTTTTAATGTATGCTGATTAAATACTTCAACTTTATATTTATCTCATTAAGTATTATTAGAAATAAGAATAAAAAACAATAATTATGATTGTATTTTTCAAAAACAACGACCAGACAGGAACCTATAGATATTATTTAACAATAAAATTATGCATCCAATTTAAATAAAAGGCGGGAAATAATTCTTATCTATAAGAAGATCTTTTTGCGCACAATCTTCAATTTCTAAAAAATTAATTCTACAAATAAATTCTTAAATAACCGACAAAAAGTAAATATACCCAATAGATTTCAAATTGCAGCGCGGCGGCAAGTGAATACATCCCCAGGAGCATAGATAACGATGTGACTAGGGTAAGTGAACGCAGCCAACAAAGCAGCAACTTGAAAGATGAAGGGTATAAAATAGTCTTAATGAAGTCACCCAGTAAATCAAAATAGCGGAGAAATAACAATACAGATTCATAATCTGCATAACACGGTGCAGCCGTTGCCAACGGCTGCACATAAGACTATCAATATATAGGACCTATAGGACCTATAGGACCTATCAATATTCAAGCACTTGAGCTTTCTGAGGGGCTTTCAGCAAACGCCAGGCGAGCAATACCACGCCTGCGGTCAATACCGCTGTCATCCAACTCATCATATGAATAGCACTGGTGAATGATTCTGCCGCTGCCGCTATCAGTTGCTGCCCTTCCACCTCAGCTAATGAACTCGCGACGACGTAAGCACCGGCCAGAGTCTCTAACGCTAATCTACTATGTTCCTGAGAGATCCCATCCGGCAATTGCAGAGTGACACGATAGAAGGCTGTTACCAATCCACCTATGATAGTCGTGCCAAGTACAACACCAACTTCATAAGCGGTTTCACTTATGGCTGATGCAGCTCCTGCTTTAGATGATGGCACTGCCGAAAGCACCAGATCGTTGGACACAGAAGCAATTGCGCCCACACCAATATTTAATAATGCGAAAGCAATAATCAGAGTGGTTAAATCGCTACCAATACTGGCGACCAGCAGAAATGCCGCTCCCGCAAAACTCAGTAAAAGCGGCACTAGGTAGTAAGCAGGCATCCGTTGAGCAACGGGCACTATCGCCATACCAATAACAATCGCCATTATTTGTCCTGGAACCAGTGCCAGACTAGCTGAAATCGGTTTCATTCCCAGTACGATTTGTAAAACCTGAGTGGCAAAAAAGACAAAGCCAACCAGCAAGGCCAAACTCAATAAGTTGACCATAATCGAACCGGTAAACACACCATTGCGGAACAGAGAAAGATCCATCAGCGGGACAGACAAACTCCGCTGCCGGCGAACAAACAACACGCCAGCCACGAGACCAACAGACAGTTCCAGTACCACACTTATTTCAAACCCGTCACTGGCAAGATGTTTAATCGCGTAAACAATACCAACCAGAGCAATGATCGATAACAGAACGCTATACGCATCAATAATGCCAGTCTGCTTTTTATCGGACTCTGGCAACAACATAGGTCCGAAGATCAGCAGTGGCACTAATACCGGTACCGCCAACAGAAAAATTGAATTCCAATCGAAGAATTGTAATAGAACACCACCAACGACAGGGCCTAATGCCGAACCGATAGTTAATGTTGTCGCCCAAATAGCGACAGCTAACCGGCGCTGTTCTCGATCCTCAAAAAGAGTGCTGATTAAAGCCAAAGTTGAAGGCATCAGCATAGCACCAAAAAATCCTAGTACCGCTCGCCCTCCAATCAACTGTACGGGTGAAGTTGACAGTGCTGTTAACACTGAAACAACGGTAAATCCCAAAGATCCAAATAACAGCAATGAACGATGGCCGACACGATCACCAATACTCCCCATTGATACCAGCAACCCCGCCAATACCAATGAATAAGCATCAATTATCCATAATTGCTGACTTGCACTAGGTCCCAGCGCTTCAGCAATTTTTGGCAAAGCAAAGCTTAAGATCGTATTGTCCACAGTCACCAATAATACTGGCAACATCAATATCAGTAATCCCAACCAACTTCTGAGTCCTGCCCGCCCGTTAGCCTCAGCAACTCTATTTAATGACATCCCCTCAACTCCTTTTCTATATCATTCAAGCGTTGAAAAAATATGCTGGCAATCAGCAGCACTAATATTGAGCTGTTCCCCCAGTTGTTGTGCAATGTGTCTGAGGTTATCGCCAAATTCAGTTTGATCACCAGCCTGCACTATTGCATCTAACTGTTGTATAGCATGCAGTAACTCTTGACGAGGTTCGGCAGCCATCGGATTTTCATATTGAACGTCCCAGTACACTTCCATTGGATTGCATAAGATCCTTGATAATAACGCCAGCATTGTACGCATAGGTGGCGGCGCAATAGTCGCCAAGGTACGAATATCTAACGGGCTTTTTGCCAGCACCATGCCAAAAATCAGTATCGCGGCATGGGGCAAAGCCTGACAAAACGCCATAACTCTATCGTGTTCCTCCGGCGTCATTCTGCTAATGCGCATGTCAGCCTGCATCAATACCCGCTCAATCCAATGCTCATTAACATGACAGTTATTAAGAACGACTGCAACTGGCCTTTTTTGCTCCGGTAAGGATGGCGAGAACATCGGGTTAACACCAATGAAAGGCTGCCCTGGGGCAGCAGCTCTCAATGCAAAATAGAATGGGGCCTGAACTGAACACGTTGATACCATCTGTACATCATCATCAACCACCGACAATACCCAAGGCAAAGCCTGTATTGCAACGGCTTCCGGTAAGGCAAAGACGACTGCCTTTGCCTGATTAAAAACTTCGCCAGAATCCGCAGCCGGATTTAAGATATCAACCTGATAGCAATTAGAACGCACTCCCTGCGTTCGTTTATCAACACTGTATACTACACAACCGAAGTGAGTAAAAAGACGCCCTAATAAAGAACCAATAGCGCCTTGCCCGCCAAGAATAACGACTTTGTGGTTACTCACACACTTCCTCCGCCATATGACTAAAACTGAAATAGGGCACACTGGCCTTTACCAATGTTTCTTCAAATTCACCATAAGGATCGGAGTGAGCAACAATTGCACCTCCTATGCCGAATTCAGCGCATTCTTGATGTAACACAGCCGTACGTATCACAATGCTCAATTCCACTTCACCACTGAAGGATAACCAGCCAAGTGCACCGGAGTAGACGCCGCGCGCCGATGATTCCAAAACGTCAATAATTTCCATCGTGCGCTTCTTCGGCGCGCCAGTCATTGATCCCCCCGGGAAACATGCCCGGATAGCCTCCATTGATGAGGTTTCGTCACATAATTCACCGCGGATCGTCGACACCAATTGATGTACAGAAGAGAAGCTCTCAACTTTAAACAACTCAGGGACATGCACACTACCGGGGCGACACACCTGATTAAGGTCATGGCGCACTAAGTCAACAATCATCAGATTTTCAGCTCTATCCTTAGCTGATTGACTCAATTCCAGCTGAAGATGTTGATCTTCTGCCTCTGTTTTTCCTCGTGGCCGAGTGCCCTTAATTGGTCTGGATTCAACACCTCGGGTTTCATCAATGCGTAAGAACGTTTCCGGCGATGCACTGAGCACAGAAAACTCTCCACATGCCAAATATGCGCCATAAGGTACAGGGCTGGCATGACGCATCCGTCGATAAGCGTCCAATGGTTGCCCGGAATAAGCCATCTTTGCCCTATTGGTCAGACAGATTTCATAAGACTCGCCATCTGTGATGTATTGAAGTGATTTATAGATTCCATTTATATACTTCTGAGCATCATATTCCAGACAAATCTTATTCTGATCGACAGCACCAGGAATAAAGTTGGGTATGGTTTTACCGGTGTTTTTTGCCACTGCCACCAACAGCTCCGGTGGCCAATTTTGTGGTTGCCCTACCGGTGTGATAAGACACTCATAAAGCTTATTCTGCTGGTGATCGAACACAAAGAAATGCGGAGTAAATATTAAACTGGCATCAGGCTGTTCTGAATGATATTTGCTGCTACCAATTGTTAACGCCTTTAATTCATACCCCAAATAACCGACAAAGCCACCTTTAAAGACAAATGGCATTGGTTTTGCTGTTGAAATTTCCACAAAACCCAGCAGTTCAGACATCAGTGAGAAAAAATCACCCTGGACAATCTTCTCTCCATCAGGCCCGACCAGACGCAAATTCTCAGTTTGTACACTATATTCAAGCCGGATAGCGTCCTGTTCATTACCGCTTCCCATGATTGAGAAACGCGCATTAGGTCTGTCAGAGTTTTCACTGTCAAGCCAGAAAGCATGCGTATCATTGCCGTAACGATCAATGAACAGCGTTTCAGGATCAACGATGCCCTGACATTCACGATAATTCAGGTTGAGATGCTCACTTCCTCCTACCGCAAGATAAGCTTCATTGACAGAGAGGCGCTTATTCTGGGTGATGGCTTCCTGCTCGTTATTCTCTTTATATGTCTTAGCAATGTGCGCAAAATTACTGAGTAATTCACGCCCGTATTCAGAATCAATCGACTCAGGATGAAATTGAACCCCCCAAATAGGTTTTTGGGTATGCTCAATGGCCATGATTAAACCATCGTCAGTCCAGGCAGTGCACTTAAGATTATCAGGAAGCCGAGTACACACCAGTGAGTGATACCTGACCACTTCAAACTGTTCAGGCAAACCACGGAACAACCCTTCTCCTGTATTCTTGATGCGACTACGATAACCATGTACCGGATTGGGTGCATGTTCTACAAAGCCCCCAAATGCCAGACTGATTCCCTGATGTCCGAGACAAATACCCAACAGTGGAATTTTGGCCCGTGCAATAACTTCAGCACAAACACCAAAATCGCTGTTTTCAGCCGGATGCCCAGGTCCTGGGGAAAGGACTACCGCATCATAATCATCTATGGCTAACTCTTCATAGGTCAAGGAGTTAGTGACGACAACCGGTACATTACCAGTAACTTCATACAGATATTGAGCAATGTTTTGCGTAAAGGAGTCATAATTATCAATGAGCAATATTTTCATTATTATTTTTTTTCTCGCGTAATAACTGATCAATCAGCTCTTCTTCTTGACGGCAGGTTTCTTCGATAACCAATCGAAATACTAATTCAGTATATTCAGGCCGTAACCCAAAATCTGTTGACTTATCCCTTAATATATCCAACAACGAGGTAATACGTTGTGGCTGCATCATCGGAATATCCTGCTCCGCTTTTATTTCAGCGATTTTCATACAGATCTTCATCCGTTCAGAAAGCAGAGTCAGAATCTGCATATTAATAACATCCAGAGATTCCCTGTGAGGTTGCAATATGTCCTGCTTATTTATCATTGATAGAGTCATATATTCGCTCTTCGTCACGAGTTTATTGCGATCATCTTTTTTATCGATAAATTTGTGTCACTTATACCTGTGGAACGACAGCTTGTGGCTCAACCCAATTTAACCCTTTCTCCCGTATTTCGAGCAAAATATTTGCTAAGTGCCTAATCTCGCCGACCCTATGTTCACTGGAGAAGGCAAAACGCAACATTGCATTACCATCCGGGACAAGTGGATAAAATACAGGGAACAATAAGATACCGTTGTCACGCAGCAAACGAGCCGCTTCAAGCCCTTCTGCTTCATTTTCAAATAAAGCGCCACGAACAGGGGATTGCACACCAGCATTCATCAAACTGTTATTCATCAAAGAATCAAACAGATTAATGTTTTTCCATAGCTGCTCCTGCCGTATTTCTATTTCCAGACTAAGATGAAGTTTTGCTGAGGCAACGTTAGCTGCCAACATCGGCACCATAATCGAATGACCAAAAACCAAAGGATTGGCTAAGGTACTAATAACTTCAACATCATCGGCACCCGCAACCACCACAAAACCGCCAGCACCACCAAATGCTTTGGATAACGAACCTGCAAGTATGAGATTGGATGGCAAAATATGGTCAAGTGCTGCAAAGGCGTAACCCGCACCATGACGCCCCACAATGGAAATACCATGGGCATCGTCTACATAGACATAGCCTCCAGCAGCAGCCAATTTTCGGGTTAATTCTGCAACAGGGATTAAACCATTCATTGAACCAATGCCATCAATCAGCAGAATAGGTGTACGCTGGCTCTCCTCACAGTTCTGCAAAGCTTGCTGTATTGACTGCTCATCAGCACTATCAACCCGTGATACCGGTCCAAATTGTTCAAGAATACCGCGTAATACCTGCATAGATGCATGAGCAGTTTTATCCATTAACCAATGGGCAGGTCGAGTAAGTGGATAATTAGGGAGAGAACCACTCCCCAATAACGGTAATACACCAAGGTGAACGTTACTGGTGGAAGTAAACACCGCAACGGAACCACCCAGATAAATTTCTTCCAGCAGTTTCTCCAATTGCCCCAAATATTGCGGGCGCATAGCACCACGGGATGATGACAAATGTATCCCTGTCTTAGCCATTGCCTGATTTGCTGCTTCGACTAAAGCAGGATGATGTTCCAACCCCAGATAAGAGCAAGAAACAAATTCAGTAAAAACTTTTCTTTCATCTGTAGTAATTTGTTTACCTTGACGTTCTACTACAGTGAAATTGGTTAAACCTTCTTCGATAGCTTGCGCTAAGGCACCAGTTGTCCGTGACCGGCGAATTGTCATCCAGTCCTGCTTGTGTTTTACATTCATTCTCCAGACCTCAACTGTCTAATTTCAAATGAGCTTACAACCTACAGTGATGACCGAACTGCCTGTTGTGTCAGAAATATCTTCATCGATAATTGTTCGTATCAAGTAAAAGCCTGCGTCTGAAAATAATGCTCTGACCATCTCCTCTTGACTTTCGCCATGTTCGATGACCAACCAACCATTTGATTGCAGTAGCTGGTTGGCTTGTTTGATAATCAATCGCGTTAGATCAAGCCCATCATCCCCTGAATACACCGAAGTATAAGGATGATGTTCCTCCCACTCCGGTAATATTGTCTGCTGTTCTGGAACATAAGGTGGATTTGCAACAATTAACTCTACCGACTCGTCAAATTGAGAAAATGCCTGCCAATCCCGTAAATCTGCTTTTAATGCATCGACTTTAATCGCCCAGCTAGCCAATCGATTGATATTGCGTGTCAGGTATTGGAAAGCGACATCGTCATATTCAACACAAGTGATCTTTAAATCCGGGCGGCGTTTAGCAATGGCTAAACCGATAGCACCACTACCGGAACATAAATCCAAAACCGTCGCCCCTTGAGGCACTTGATATTCATTCTCCAGCCATTTATGAATAATCTGGCTATGAGGACGCGGAATAAAGACCCCCGAACCAACTATCAGAGGTAATTCATCAAAATCCACAGTACCGACAATATGTCCTAGTGGGATACGGTTACAGCGCTCATGAACCGCGAGCATGAACTCATCACGGGCACGATCCTTACAGCGCCTTTCCAAATAACGGTCAACCAAGCACTCAAGATCGGTTTCCACATCCCAAACACCGGCTTCTGACAGTAATTCCCGGGCCTTATCAACAGCCGCCTGATCTTTCAGCGAAGAATTCATGACCATGCCTCATAGTAACTACGTAACCGCTCACGCATCGATTCATAAATATAGGAGAAGGCAACCAGTTCTGGCGGTGGAGTGAACTGCGGATGAAGAGATGCAATCAAATCCTGGTAGTTACGCGTCATACCTTCATTCAGCAGTGGCAACCAATAAGGTTTGATATCCCAGCGATATTCGTAACCTGTCGCAAGCATTTGCTGGACAGTCTCTTTAGCCATCACTTCACGGGAGAAACCTACGAGTGGAGGACGAACAGGATTGAAGGAATCAAGGTTAATTAGCGTATTTTCAACGCCAGTTAAAGCATTGGCGATATAATCTGCCAATAATGGCGATTGGTGTAAGCCGTCGCGGTAAGTACCGGTAGCCAGCCAAAGACCATTCACACCACATTCACCAATCAACGGGAACCCATCAGCAGGAATTGGCCGGTTACCAACCTGGATTGAAAGAATCTCTGCATCATGTAAGTTAATATCCAACTGATCTAACGCACAATCTAATAAGAACTGCACATCAGAAATCAGTGCCTGACTGCGTGGTTTTTCAGCCAGAATATTAGTCGCACCAAGATACAGCACACCATCACCACGTGGTACACAATGCAGACCACAGGCAAATGCTCGGTTAGGGGTACGGATGACCGACGTCGGTAATTCCCTGCCTTTTGGCATCCTGACCAGAATTGACACCCCATAACCGGCAAATATTGGCGGGATCTGGCGAACAACAGAAGGGATATTTGATAACAGGTCTAACGAATGCGCACCGGCAGCAACAACGACTTTATCCGCCATTAAACGCTCACCACTTAGCAATTCGACACCAGTAGCGACACCGTCTTCAATCAGCACACACTTAACATTCTCGTCTTTAAGGACACCACCTTCAGCAACAAATGCAGCATCCAGCTTCTCCAGTAATAAATGCGAGTCTAAAGCATGTTCATCAGGGATATACAAGGCACGAAGCGGACGTACCAAGTCGTTGGGCTTTAACCACTGAATTTCACGCGGATCGACGATTTCATGAGGAGCATCGTAATCGATCAGGGTTTGTTCGATAGCCTCATAATTGATCGTATCAACTTCTTCCATCCCGGCAGTGTTGAGTATCACATGAGTACCTTTAGCCGTGAACAGTGAGCTTGTATCACCGGAAGATTCAGCTAATCGTTGTGCCCAAGCAGGCCAAAGTTCCTTAGCGATACAATCCATATTCAGCTTTAACTTACCGTGTTCACTCGCTAATAAACCACTGGTAATTTCGCCAAAACAACCATTCATTGCACCGGCAGCTTTAGAGGCAGCATTGGTTCTATCAGTTTCGCCAACTCGACAAACGGAAAAATTTCTGCTTGCCAGCTCATAGGCGATTGAACCTGCAATTGCCCCTGAACCAACGACAATAAAGTCGTATTTCACTTATTTACTCCTGTATGGCCTATAGCCAGTTTATTTAAAATATTTTGCCAACGACGACGGACAAATAATTACTCCCCTCTTGAATTGGGGATATTTTTACAGCTTTACATTAATGACAAAAAAATAACCTTGTGTTCATCAGCAATTAAAATGACGAATCACACATAGATTTATGCTGAATTTAAAAACAAGCATGCAATAAAAAATTGTCACATTAGAAACAGTTTCAATTTATTATCAAATAAATATAATCACCCATAAAAATTAATTTAATCAAAGTTAAAACACAAAAAAAAACAAGTAAAAAAACAATCAGTTAAATTATTTCACAAAAATATTATTTATATTTAATGGTAATAATAACAAAATAATACTATTAGGTTGGAAATAAAATTTGTAAATCAGGAGAGAACAATAGTCATCAAATACAAAACTGTCAAATAAATTTATCCTTATATTATAAATAAAAAAATCATATAAATGTTTTCAATATAAAATAAAAACAAATTATATTTAAATTGTTACGGGGAACAATATTCTAAATGTCTTTTATTCTTCAATAAAAGAACAAAAATTCTCAAAATAAGTGATTTTTCAAATTTATATTTGCCATCAATTCTCACCAATATATACAAAATAAAACACATGTTATTATATCAATAATGACTATTATATTGGTGATTATTGATATCGCTAAAAGGAAAAAACCCGTCCCTCTTGCTCAGAACGAAATTATCTCTGCCGGATTAAACGTGCTTATCACTCCCAGAGCACCCTTAACTAACGGAATGACGACCGGAGAGAGATAGGAACCCAGCGGGATACTCACGTGGTCAATGCAGGTAAGCATGGTAAAGTCGTCGTTGCGTCTGGTAAGCTCGTCGCTGATAGCTTTGCCAATGCGCACCGTCTGCGCCAGTCCATGACCGTTCCAGCCATGTACCATATACACGGGTACACTGTCGCCGCTCTTACGGGCATCAGTTGCACCGTTCAGGGTCAGATCGCTGATCCCACCCCAAGAATATTCTAGTTCAATTCTTTCCAGCTGCGGGAACACGGTTCTGATACGCTCAAGCAGATAGTTGTTTACATCACGCGGTGACCAAGAGTTGCCAGTACCCTGTCCACCGAACAGCAGGCGGTTGTTACGCACTGCACGATAGTAGTCAACCTGTAACTGTGTATCGTAGACCGGCATATCTGACGGGATCAGCTCCTTGACATCCACTGGCAACGGCGGCGTTACCGACACATAGGTGAAAAAAGGCACCGTAGTGGAAGGGCCGGAGATAAACTCACCCGTGGAGCTATGCACACCCAGCACCACGGCTTTACTCGCCCTGATAATCCCCCACTCAGTTTCTACCACTGTGCTACCAGCCTCCTGCCTGACACCCTTCACTTTCGTGCTGTCATAGATTCGCCCACCCAGTCTGGCAAAACCGTAAACCAAGCCACGCAACAGTGCCAGAGACTGGACCTGCCCGCTGATACTGTCGATATTTGCTCCATGGTAGATACCCGACCGCACATACTCTTCCTGTAGTTCGTGCGATCCAATAACCTTCACCGCCGTATCGCCCAGCTGGCGCCGGGCATCGGCATTAGCCACCAGTGTCCCCATATGGCCAGCGTGCACCGCAACAGTGATATGACCATATTTGCGGTCACATTCGAAATTGTAACGCTCACGGAGTTCATCCACCAGATTCATCGCTTCAACAGACGCAAAACGCCATAAGCGTTTAGCCTCATCGAATGAAAGTTTTTCCAGCATGGTTTCAGCTTCCCAGCGAGCGAGTCCGGGAGTCATCTGTCCTCCGTTGCGGCCAGAAGCGCCTGAACCAATGTTATCCTTTTCAACCAAAATCACGTCCACGCCCGCTTCTGCAAGATGCAATGCAGTGGAAGCCCCCAGCAATCCACCGCCGATGACCACAACCTCGCAGTTCTGGTCTCCGGGCAGACGTCCAAAAGCGGGCCAGTCAGCCAGAGAAGCTTCATAGTAGTTGGCTGGCATGACGTCAGCAGCAGCGTCTTTATGCCAGTTCCAGATACGCGGGTCCAACCTCAACCGGCTGGCTCTGTGCTGCGCATCCTCCAACAGTATCGGCCGGAGCTTATCAACATTGACGGCAGAAACATCGGCCTCAGTTAAAGCCCGGGCGAGTAGGGAGAAGGAAGGAAGTACGGATGAAAGCACTCCTGCCCCCGCGAACGTCACGGCGGTAGAGATAAAGTCTCTCCTGTTCATTGTCATTTCAGCACTCCTGTCGTGATCTAAAAATCACCCGCAGTCCTAGTCCGGGGCGTTTCCCTGTAAGTGAATCCGACTCTCTGAGCTGTATTTATTGCTGCCAGAACTCCCTTTCAGACCTGCGAGGATCAGCAGGATAACGGTGCCGATAAACGGAATGAGATGCAGCAGTAACCACCAAGCGCTACAGTTGATGTCATGCAGGCGGCGAGCATTCACTGCTAGCGCGGGCAAAAACGTGAGCAGCAGATAGACGGCGCTGAACCAGCCCATATAAACTTCAGGATTGGCAACAGCAAAGTAGTTTTCAAGGAAAGAGATAATAAATACAGCCAGAATCTGGAACAGAACGAAATACCAAAACTCTTTACGCCTGGCTCGCCCCCTGAAACATGCATAGTTCTTTAATACATTTAAATACCTGTGCATTGTTGTCCTCTCTTGTGAAGCAGCAGGTGCTACCCTGCCGCCCTGCGCATTACCAACCCGCAAGGTCTGCATCCATTCAGTCAGCCACGCGCAAACTCCCAGTCATTACGCCCCCACCCTCTTTACGGCTCAGCCAGATCGAGCAGTACAGACTCCAGAATGTTGAGTGCTTCGTCAAAAACATTATTTTGTATGGTCAGCGGCGGAAGGAAACGTATCACATTGCCGTGTACACCACACATCAGCAGGATCAGACCACGCTCCAACGCTTTCTGACGTACTGCGTTGGTAAAACTGGCATCAGGTTCCTGACTGTCCGCACGGTTAAACTCTACCGCAATCATCAGCCCGAGCCCACGCACGTCGGCGATCTGCGGGACACGCGGTCGCAGTTCATGTAGACGCTGTTTTAACTGGTTTCCCAGCTGCGTCGCCCGCTCATTCAGCTTCTCTTCTTCGATCACATCCAGCACCGCATGGGCAGCCGCAATTGCTACCGGGTTACCACCATAGGTTCCCCCCAGACCACCAAGCACTACAGCGTCCATCAACTCTGCACGTCCCGTCACTGCCGCCAGCGGCAAACCACCCGCCAGACCTTTCGCCATTGTGGTCAGATCGGCAGCCACCTCATGATGCTCCATGGCAAACAGTTTACCCGTACGCGCGAAACCGGTCTGGATCTCATCGGCGATAAGTACAATACCGTGGCAATCGGCGATCTCACGCAGGGCTTTGAGCAGCTCGGTAGGCGCAGGATAGAAACCACCTTCGCCCTGTACCGGTTCGATGATGATGGCAGCGACGCGAGTGGGATCAATGTCGGCTTTAAAGAGATTATCCAGCGCATTCAGCGTCTGTTCCACACTAATGCCATGCAGCCCGACCGGAAACGGAACACGATAAATGTCGCTAACCAGCGGGCCGAACCCCATTTTGTACGGTGCAACTTTGCCGGTTAATGACATACCGAGGAAGGTACGGCCATGGAAAGCACCGCTGAAAGCTACCACGCCACTGCGCCCGGTAGCAGCACGCGCGATCTTCACAGCATTTTCCACCGCCTCAGCCCCGGTAGTGACAAAGACGGTCTTCTTCGCAAAATTACCAGGCACCAGGCGGTTCAGACGTTCGGCCAGCGCCACATAATTTTCGTAGGGCACTACCTGATGACAGGTATGGGTAAACTGTTCCAGTTGTTCTCTGGCTGCCGCGATGACGCGCGGATGGCGGTGGCCGGTATTTACCACGGCGATACCGGCGGCAAAATCAACATAACGTTGCCCATGAACATCCCAAATTTCAGCGTTTTCCGCCCGCTCCGCATAGACTTGAGTGGTCACGCCTACGCCTTTCGCAATAGCCGCGCTGTGTCTTTTGGCTAACATAGATTCAGTCATAAATGAAAATTCCTCTGCAATCTGAATAAGTGGGCTTCAGCAGGCAGACTCCCAATGTAATGATGGTAGGATCACCAAACGCAGTGAAGATACTTCACCATCGGCTGACTGATTAACGTCCTGACACTTCCATAGTGAACCGGAACGCACTCCCGGCACTGTCGAGGTCACGACCCGCGCATCGTCATTAATAACCAATACTGGCTTACCAATGGCTCCCAGAGCGGGTAGAAGTAACCGATCCAGAGTTGAAACCAGCATATCCGCCGCCGCAACGCCGACAAAATCCTCACCGATGAGTACCGGGTGAGCTATTGTAATCGTGTAAGCTCCGTTGCAGACATAATCCACATAGGGACCGTCGATAAAGGGAAGATGGCAACTTGCCGGCTGCCGGAACCAGTCAAACAACCGAAAGTCCAAACGCCTGCACTGCTCTTGATTGTGTTCCAGTTGTGCCTGTTGAATGGTGCTCCCTTCCTGACGCCACCACTCCAACGTCCAGTAGCCTCCCTCTTCCTCAGCCGTCTTCGTTGACACATAACTGGCGAACCCCGCCCCGTTACACCAAGCGTTATCGTGCAGTACATCGTGGATATGTTTTTGCAATGCAGCGCGCTGCTCCCGCGTTAAGCGGGCACCTTCCATATAATGTAAAGGCATTTCCGATAAAATACGCGCCGTCGCATCTGCCAAGGCGGCGGTAGCCCTCTGTGCCGAGGTCAGGATATCGTCTAGGATGTTCCTAGCCCGTTCTGCATGTATGTTGTTGTACATATGCCACTTCCTTTCCTGGGATGAATCCAGCCGCGTTACTCGCGGGCGGGTTTCTGCAAGAACGGCGCATCGGTATCCATGCGCAATTTGCATTCAAGTAGGTGGTCGGTAATTCGGGCAATCATCCTCTGCGCCAGCTGATAACAGGCGAAGTCGTCAGCCTTATGTAGAACATCCAAGAGTGAACGCCAGGCGGTGACAACTTCGCTGTGTACAGCAGCCTCCCGGTACAGAAGCGCCACCAAAGGCGTCCATTCGGCCTGAATCTCCAGCTCTTGGTTAGCAAGCCTCGCCGACTGCGCCTGGGATGCCAAGGTTAACAAGCAGCGCATATCTGCCTGTATACGAGCATCTGGTTGCGTCGCGGCTGCAAAACTGTCGATCAACTGCCCAAGCATCTCCAGTTCACCCGGCGTTGAGCGTTGCGCCGCAAGCCTCGCGCTGTGGCCGATCACCGCACAGTGAAATTCGCTGAAATCCGCTAACTCGCCTGAAGCCATCAACCGCAATGGATGATATTTCCGCATTATCTCAACGGGAACCTGACATACGAAACTACCGCCATGACGTCCTCGCCGAGTATCGATCAGCTGCCTGGTGCGCAGCGTATTCAGAGCATCACGTACCGTTACTGGCGACACACCCAACAGACGCGACAACTCGTTTTCATTAGGCAACTGCTCATCGGCCTGTAATACCCCAGAGATGATCGCGTTACTTAAACGTTCCACAACCTGTTCGGTCCGGGTGGCCTGATCAAGCGGTGCGTAGACGATGGAATATGCCATCATTCTTTAATTCCTGATTGAAAAAACATGGATTTCGACATGTTTGCAAACGACATTAAAAAATACCGTGGCGATGCAGCGCTTGCGCATCCTCCGGGACCGGGGTGATAGCATCCCAAAGCTCAGCCACTTTACCGTTCTCAATGCGCCATAGCTCGAAATAGCTGTGACGCGCTCCGGCAATACTCCCCTCCGAATGGGTCAGAACAAATTGCCCATCGGCTACCATACGGTGAATTTTAGTGTAATGCAGGCCCTGCCCTTCATCCCTAAGTTGTTTAAGAAACGAGATGACTGCCGCCGTACCATCGGGAATATCAGGGCTGTGCTGGCGAAACAATTCACCATTGGTGTAGTTCCCAAACTCTTCGTAGTAACCCTCTATCAGGGTACGTGTAAAAAAGTTGACCACCAGTTCGCGATTCTTCTCCCGGTTATGGCTATGACCTGTTTCAGTCGGGCCATCTAACTGAGTCCGGCCACTGGCGTTGGGTGCGGCCTGTGGTACCAGACCATCCCAATGCTCCACGATTAAGCCGTCGGCAACCCGGTACAGATCGAAACCGACCAACGGACGGTCGTCTAACCCCATAAAACGACCGTGGATAGCGACCAGATCACCATCCTGCAATACACGATACGTTTCGTGGTGCAGTTTAGGATGTGTGCAGACCCGCTCACGTAGCCCAGCAAGCCCCTCTTTGACCAACGGGGAGTGTTCGATGAAATGCGGCGAAAAACAACGCTCAAGCGCCCCTACATCACGGTCAGTAAACAGCTCGTGGTGCGCACGCGACACCAAATCGCGTGGAGATCTATTCTGAGTCATTACGGATGTCCTATGTCAGTCGTTGGAACTCATCACATGTTTGATACGCGTATATTCATCGAAGCCATAAACCGACAGATCTTTACCATATCCAGAGCTCTTAAAACCACCGTGCGGCGCCTCTGCCGTAAGAGGAATATGGGTGTTAATCCAGACAGTCCCGAAATCGAGTTCACGTGACAAGCGCAACGCGCGGCCATGGTCACGGGTCCAGACACTGGCGGCCAATCCGTATTTCACATCGTTAGCTTTCTCTATGGCATCCTGTTCATCGCGGAACTTCTGCACCGTGATAACCGGGCCGAAAATCTCGGTCTGGATTGCTTCGTCGTGCTGTTCCAAGCCGGTAATTACCGTAGGTTCAAAGTAATAACCTAAACGTTCGGCCTGACGGCCTCCTGTTTCGATACGGGCATAAGAGGGCAGACATGCAATGAACCTTTTGACCTGCTCCAGCTGACGAATATTATTGAGCGGTCCATACAGCGCCTCTTCATCTTCCGGATCACCAAAGCGGGTGACTTTAGCTGCCGCCACCAGTTTGGCGACGAAGGTATCGTAAACAGATTCATGCACCAGCACACGCGAGGCTGCTGTACAATCCTGACCAGCGTTAAAGTACCCCGCAGTAACAATGGTCTCCACTGCTTTATCCATATCTGCATCGGCGAAAACAACCACTGGCGCTTTGCCCCCTAGCTCCAAATGTGTTCTGGTGAGATTAGTCGCCGCCGAAGAGGCAACCTGCACGCCTGCACGCACAGAACCCGTGATGGAAACCATAGCTGGCGTTTTGTGTGAAACGACCAAGGCACCTGCTTTGGCATTACCCAACACCACGTTGAATGCACCGGTAGGAAAGAACGGATTGGCCAGTTCAGCCAGCAACAAAGTACTTTCCGGCGTGGTATCGCTCGGTTTGAGTACCACAGTATTGCCCGCAGCCAGCGCAGGCGCTATCTTCCATACGGCCATCATCAGTGGGTAATTCCACGGCGTAACTTGACCCACCACGCCTAGTGGTTCGCGCCGGATGCTGGTCGTCATATTAGGAAGATATTCAGCAGTAGCTTTGCCTTCCAGAAAACGGGCGGCGCCAGCGAAGAAACGGATATGATCCACTGACGTCGCAACTTCCTCAGAGGCAATCATATGCTTGAGCTGCCCCGTATTGCGGCTTTGCACTTCGATCAGACGTTCAGCGCTTTTTTCCACTGCATCGGCTAATGCCAGCAATGCCTGCTGACGGGCTGACGGGGTGCTGCCCCCCCAGATCTTGAACGCCTTTTTAGCTGATGCATACGCTTCATCAACATCCTCCGCAGTCGCGTTAGGGGAACGCGCATAAGCTTCACCAGTGACCGGGCTTACCAGATCAAAATATTCGGAACTTTTAGATTCAACATACTGACCATTAATGAAATGCCTGAGCATTGGCACCGCCATGGTTACCTCCTGATGGATTGGATAACATAAAATATAACCTATAATTTAATATATTAAACGGTTGCATCACTGTCAAATTTGTAACAAAAAAGTAAAAACAAAAGACAATCAGATACATAAATGTAACTTTCGGCACTCCTGCTTAGAAAAATATGCCGATCTATGAACAGGATCGAAGATTTCAGATTTTACGGACAGCAATATAGACAAACCAACGGGTTCAGTCTCTATTACAAAAAACGGCAAATAAAATAGCCCTAATGGGGTAGGTTCTTAATCAATTTCATTTTGAAAAACGTTTATTTATTAAAATAAGCTCGTTATGTGATTTTAGATTTTCACTTAATCCCATTCACCCATGTCTATTTAAATGATGGGTAGATTCACATAATAAGTACAGCATCTTACATAACATATAACTCTATTTATAACAATTGGTTAAAGAAAACGACGTATAGCGGAATGATGAAACCTTATTTACTTTTTCGCCATCATTTTACAAAATAAATCATCAAAATAATGCAATAAAAAAATTAGTAAAACGGGTTAATTAAGCAAAACTTAAATCCTGAGAAAAGGTTGATTATCTGAAAAAACATAAAAGGATATCTTTACATTATCAGGTTATTTACCAGGGCGGGATTCTACTTTGCGTAAAAATTATACATTTCGCAGATATTGATAATTTCTCACATTCAATACGATTTTATTGATAGGTTTTGATATCTGGCATGAACATTTATTGAGCTAGTAGAGGGTTGTTTTTATCCACAATAACCATATAGAAAATGTGAGATCCCGCCCTGGGTTATTTACTGACCAGTGTGGAATCTTACTTTTTATGAACCTCTGCATCATTAAAATGCTCTAATCATCCTATTTCATAAAAAGTGATTTTGACGATGACCATTTTTAATTATATCAATGATATCCCTGACCCGTGCGATGACATCAATAAAAAACATGAATTAATGGATGCGATTTTTCTGGTCTTTGCAGCTGTTCTGAGTGGTGCTTCGGCTGAAAATCCATTCAGAAATTTGGTGAGTGACAATTAAAATGGCTTAAACAGCATGCCGCTTTTACTCACGGCATTCCCCGCCGACACTGTATTACGAATATTATCAAGGCCATTGATAATGATGAACTCATTGGATTACCGAAAAAGATCAGGGATACAGTCGTATAGAACAACGCACTGTGATGCAAATCAGCTCCGAGCTCCCTGAGACATTTCAATGCCGCTGGCCATCGATACACAGTTTGATAGAAATGGCCTTCGAAAGAAGAGTAAAAGGAGAAACCTATTGTGATTCACGCGAGTATGTGAATCCATTACCGTTGGATACTGAAGCAGCAGCAAAAGCAATTAGGCATCAAAACGCCAGAGAGCAGAGTGGTCAGGAGAATTTCGCAGTGAACTTATTTTTGGTTGAATTATGAGCAAAATGGAATCTCGCTCTGAGTACTTGCTGGGCCTATATGTGGAACCGGTACATGGGTTTTAGAAAAACGGCGCTATAGATTTCTCAAATAACTAATAACCACTGGTTTAGCTGCCAGTAGATTTCATACAAGAACTGTTGTCGATAATAATGCCCTAGATGCAACCGTTGGTTCAAACTTTAGATTTTGGTTAAGTAAAGCATCGGACTACGACACGACCTGAAAAACCAATATTGCTAAAGATATAGCTGATGGAAATCTGATCTTACTTATAGCTATGTTCATTGCTGAGAGTTTTATGCTAGTTTTTCTTAATTTTTGATGTAGCATATCAATGAAAAGTGTATAATATGGATCTTTTTTATGTATTATTTTTTTTAATTTTTATCTATAGATGATGCTCCTTAATCCAACAGCTTTAAAGTGACGTTGCATATCGTCTAACACTCAGATTCATCATCATATAAGTACAATATGGCAATTAGATGACACAACAAGATAATAGTAACCAATATAAACCAGTTTTTAGTAAGGCTAACATGCCGTTAACTATGCAATATCTTGGTGGAAAATCGAGAATAGTTGATAATATCTTTGATTCTATTAAACAAAGTTTCCCTGAAGTCAATACATTTGTTGACCTATTTTCGGGTTCAGGGGTTGTTGCTTATCAAGCTTCTCATCTTGGTTATCGAGTAATTGCGAATGACATTCAACCATATTCAGCTTGCATTCTACGTTCTATTCTAAAAAAAACATCAGATAATATGCAGCCTTTAATTTTTCGTTTAGAAGAAATTACTAATAGTGAATTATTTTCTAAGAATAGAGAGGAATATTTACAAGATTTCCTAGTTGAAGATGATTTTTTTAACAAGGCGTTTGAAGAAAATCTTAACTGGAAAGAGTATGAGTATTTTTGCAATAATACGGTACTTATCGATGGTACTAGAGCTGAAGCTGATCGTTTGAGCAAAGAAAAACCATGGACATTATTTCTAGCATATTACCGCAATACTTATTTTGGTGTTAGGCAGTGTGCTGAACTGGATTTTTTAAAAGAATTAAGTTTTGAGTTATCCGAAAATATTAGAGATCAACTTGATGCTTGTATTATTTCAGTGATGACAGATTGTGTATCAAGCACAACTCACTTAGCTCAATATTTAAAACCATCATCAGAAAAATCAGCATATAATTTATTAAAAAAGAGAAAAAAAAGTTTAATTAATGAAACAATAAAGCGCTTAAATTCAATTTCTTCTAAGCCTTTCATTCAAGATGCTGATGTATATAATTTGGATTTTAGGCAAGCTCTTAAAATATTACCTCAATATAAAGATATGATTATATATGCAGATCCCCCATATTTTAAAGAGCATTATTCTCGTTATTATCATGTTCTTGATACGTATATTATTTATGATTATCCGGAATTAACTTTTAATAAAGTTTTAGGAAAAACAACTGTTGGACGATATCGTGAGGGGCGCTTGGTTTCTCCATTTGGAAAGCGTTCAACCGCAAAAAGTGCATTTGAGGTTCTTTTGAAGCAATCAATATCTAAACGAGCAAAATTGGTGATTAGCTATGCCTGTTCTTCTATAGTCGATTTATCCTTTTTTAAAGAATTATCTGAAACATACAAAATACCATTAATTATTGATGAATTTAATCTTGTACATACAGGGCAAGGGCAATCTAGGCATAAATCTGTAACTGAATATTTATTGAAGTTTGATATCAAATGAAACTCGCAGATATTTTAGAGGATATTCAACCTCAACATGACTATCCGGCAGGACTAATACATCCATATTGGGCTCGGAAGCCAATAAATGTTATTGAGCTACTTATTGAACAGTTCAGCAATGAGGGGGATTTAATTCTTGATCCTTTCATGGGCTCTGGTACTTCTGTATTTGGAGCATTAAAACGAAGACGTCGTATAATAGGTTCTGATCTTAACCCATTGGCTTGTTTACTTGTTAACGCTATTCTAGGTTCTGCAAAGAATATAACGGAACGCAAAGAAGAATTTCTATCTGCGTATAATGTGTTAGCGGAGTATGCAATAGCACTTTATAATATCGGGAACAATGAATGTGTTGAACGTGAAACTTATGAAGTCAAAGGGCAGTACTCGAATGGTGAGTTTGAGCTAAAATTGTTCTCTCATAAGATTAAGCCTATAAATAATAGGTCCCTGAAAGGTAAGTCTAGAGAGTGTCGTAGTGCACATTATTATTATTCCCCCTCTGCATCTTCAGTATCAGAACCATTAGATTTCTCAAATATAGAATTTACTGAAAATACAAGAATTGCCGTTCATTCTGGTGTTAATGCATCGCATTTTTTTACTCGCCGCAATATTGATTTTATCAATTATGCTTTGAGATATATTCAACAACCTTCTATTTCATCAGACACTAAAGAATTATTAACGATTTTTTTATCTTCATTGCTACCAATGTTGCGCTTAAGTGATAAAAAGGCTAGTTCTCAGTGGCCTTATTGGCGGCCAAAACAAACATTGACTTCTCGTAATCCTATTGTTGCTTTACATAGAAGAAAACGTGCATTCTTAGATATGTTTGAATGGGTTAGTCAAGAAATACATAAACCCGAGGATGCATCTATTTTTCAGTTGCCAGCAAGTGTTGTTAATTCAATGATTACGCAGCCTGTAGATCTCATTCTTACAGATCCACCTTATGCAGATCATGCGCCATATTTGGAGTATTCTGAACTTTTTTGGAGTATTGTATCTGGTAAGACAACACGCTCATTGTGGAAGCATGAAATTGTAAAAACTAATGCTGTTGGAAGAGGCTCTGATTCTGAGCAATATGAAGACAGAATGAGAGAAACATTGATATCTACATTAGAGAGCTTGAAGAATGGTGGTTACTTTATTTTCTTTTATGTTGATAAGAATCTTAATCATTGGAATACAATTAAGTCAGCAATAAAAGCAGCATCATGTGTAGTTGAGGAAGTTGTTCCAATTTGCAAACAAAGACGCTCGATGAAAACCGTTACGAGTCCAGGTAGAACACTTGATGGCGATCTTATTATTGTATGTAAAAAGAAGCTGAATGATGGTATAGAATTGCCATTATTAACGATGCAAGATATATTGGACACCTTACCGAAGGATGTTTCTTATTTTAATAAATTTTCAAATTTCATGAAAATGTATCTACAAAGCAATATTGTGGATCTTGACTGTTGGAATATTAAAGACATTTCAAGGATTATCTAATATGTATTGGCTATTAAGCGAAGAAAAACAAAAAAAAGTTAGGGAATTAGTTGATCAAGTCGTGTTAGCTCTTTCTGATATACCTCATAAGCCGCCTCATACAGATCAAATATTTCCATTTCAGGGACGTAAAGCAATTAATCATGCAAAAACTGTTATCAATATACTCACAGATGTTGATGCTGTTGTATGTGACCCCTTTGTTGGATCTGGAAGTTTTGGGTATGCATCTGTTCTATTAGGTCGTCATACACTTGTGAACGAGTATGAGCCTTATACATATAGAATGATGTCTGCACCATATGATTTACCCGAACGTTACGAACTTGAAGTAGCGTTTAAACAAGTCATTCCATTGCTCCAGTCTATTACTGATTACTATTATCGAACTATTTGTACTTGTGGACATTCAATAGTTTCTGACTCTTATTTCTATGATCGTGAACCAAAAAGATATTTAAATATTACACATCATGAACGTCTTGGCCCTAATGGCCAGAATGTAACATTTAGAGGAGCTTATCGTTGTAAGAATTGTGGGAACGAAACTAAATTTTTTAACGATTTTGATAAATTAGTATTGGATAAGTTAGAGGAGGAGAATAATGATTTTTTTAATATTAAACTCATTGAAAACTCAAGGATTAATTTAAGTAAAGAATTTGTTTTATATGGATCATTATTCCCTAAACGTAGCAGGATTGTTTCCTTTAAAATGTGGAATGCTCTTGTTTCAAGTAATATTCCAATGAAAAGTAAAGTATTCTTGGAAAATGTGTTTTTATCGATAATCCCATCTTTAAAATACAAGGATTATCGTAGTAAAAGTCAAGATTTGCATTGTCCAAAAATTATGTTAAGGGAAAATAATCCTTTTAATCTTTTTGTAAAACAGTATAAAAAAAGAAGGGATACACTTTATAAATATAATGAATCTTTCTCTGGAACTATTAATCTAAGTTGTAAAGATTTTAGAGTATTTATGAAAGAGCAAGCAGAAGAATCCGTTAATATTGTTATTACAGATCCTCCTTGGCATGATGGAAGTGCTTATTTTGAAAGAGCACAATTATACCATCCTTGGATTGGTTTTAATCTAAAGAATGATGAAGAGAGATTAGCAAATGAAGTTATAGTTAGTGATTCTCCTGAACGCCCAGATAAAAAGAATTATGATAGATGGTGGAATGATATAGACGATTTATTCAGACAAAGCTATCGTATCTTAAAAGCGGAATCCTTTTTGGTGCTCTATTTTCGACCTGTTCCTGCAACTAAATGGATTAGCAATTTCAATAGATTGAAATTGTTAGCTAGGAAAAACGGTTTTGAGCCTTTATTGACAATTGATTTGTCAAATAATGACCCATCAATGAGAATACAACAAAGTGCACATTATGCTTTCAGTAGCGACTTAATTTTGACTTTTTTACGGCTATCTCCCGATGAAAAGCGATATTATGTTAATGATCTAGATTTAGATGAGTTAGGATTTAGAGCAGCAGTTATATTGCAGGATCGTTTAGTTCGTTCATTTACTAAACATGAATGGTGGAATGAAATATTTGAGTCTTTAAGAAAAGAAGGGTTGGTAGAGTTACATTTACCAAAAAACCGCTATGTTATTGAGCGCATTTTCTCTAGAGTCTGTGAAAAGAGGAATGATGGCACATATTTACCAAAAGCAACTACACCATATTCTGACGAAATATTTAATGTGCCATATATTGAACGTGTTTCATTGTATGTCCCATATGTTATTGAGGAATTATTAAATAAAAGTGATAAGTTTACTTTTGATCAATTCTTATTGAAGATTGCTGAGTTTGTTGAAAATGGTACTCGTGCAATCATTGAAGATATTTTAGGTGATGGAGAGGATAACATTGCAAGCCTATTGGAACTTTATGCAGAGCCAATAGATGGTGGCAAGTATTTTACAAAACGCCCTGTACCTAAAATCCCAGAGAATATTGCTAATTTACTTGAACTCAATCCAATTGAGTTTGAAAATCTTGTTGCAAAACTGCTTGAGTTAGAAGGTTATAAAAATGTTGCAGTATCCGGACGATCAGGAGATCGTGGTGTTGACATTCGTTGTCATGATGAAGAAGGTAATTTGGTCATAGTCCAGTGCAAAAGATATACGAAAAGTAAAATTGGTTCGACACCTATACAACGTCTTCATAGTTTTGGGGTTACTAGAGGCGCATCAAAAATGATTTGTATTACAACGACTGATTATACACCTGATGGATATGATGAGGCTAGATTGACTAATGTTGAATTAATTGAGAGAACTAAATTAGAATCCCTCGTTTATAAACATAATCTTTTTAATAATAATTAGACTCTAAGGATTATGTTGAATATTCATTATTATAATGAGAAAGAAATGAGTTAATTATGATATATTAGTTTTAAACTCATAGATGAATTTGTGGGTTTAAAACTGTTTTGTGTCAACAATCAAAAAACATTTTTATAAAATCTTTAATAACCTTTGTACAAATTTTCCCTATCAGTCCATCATACTATGTGACTACGTATTTTGGCGATGAGTGTAGTGGTATAAGAATCCCAGACATCTCAAAAGCCCGTTAATCTAACAGCAGTCAAAGAAGGTACAACCACATCAAATAACACGGTGCCATTTTTCTCCGACATTCAGGCGGGAAGCGGTAGAGCACGCCATTAAATAGCACCAAAAGCCTAAATATGACAAAAATAACAACACCGGTAATTATACCGGTGTTGATTATTATACTGCGGTTATTGATAATCGCTGACAGGTGCACAGGAGCAGTGCAGATTACGGTCACCGTAAACATCATCAAGGCGTTTAACGGCAGGCCAATATTTATTGGCTTTGGTTTCTGCGGTCGGGAATACTGCTATTTCACGGCTGTAACTATGGTTCCAGTCAGAAGCCAGCTCAGTTTGTACGTGGGGCGCATTGACCAACGGGTTATCTTCCAATGACCATTCACCTTTCGCTACTTTGCTAATTTCAGCACGGATTGCCAGCATAGCATCCACAAAGCGATCAATTTCTACTTTGCTTTCTGATTCCGTGGGTTCCACCATTAACGTGCCAGCAACTGGGAATGACATGGTTGGTGCATGGAAACCATAATCAATCAAACGCTTGGCAATATCCATCTCGCTGATACCAAACTTCTCTTTCAGTGGCCGAATGTCCAGAATACATTCATGCGCCACATAACCGTTATGGCCCGTATACAGCACGTCATAATCATTCTTCAGGCGAGCAGCAATATAGTTAGCATTCAAAATCGCCGTCTGACTTGCCTGTTTCAGCCCTTGTGAACCCATCATACGAATATACATCCAGCTAATAGGCAGAATGGAAGCACTACCAAATGGCGCCGCCGAGACGGCGCGTTGTTCAGTGATGCCATCCATTTGAACTACAGAGTGCCCTGGTAAAAACGGTGCTAAATGGGCTTTTACGCCAATCGGCCCCATGCCTGGACCACCACCACCATGTGGAATACAGAATGTTTTATGAAGGTTAAGGTGCGAAACATCAGCGCCAATAAAGCCTGGAGCGGTGATACCTACCTGTGCGTTCATATTCGCACCATCAAGGTAAACCTGACCACCATACTGATGGATGATTTCACATACCTGACGGATAGTTTCTTCATATACGCCATGGGTTGATGGATAAGTCACCATGATACAAGAAAGTTCATCACCTGATTTCTCCGCTTTTTCACGCAGGTCTGTCAGATCAATGTTGCCCTCTTTATCACAACCAACCACAATAACTGTCATGCCTGCCATATGGGCAGAAGCTGGATTGGTACCATGAGCAGAACTAGGAATCAAACAGATATGACGATGTCCTTCTCCACGGCTTTCGTGGTAACGGCGAATAGCAAGCAGACCGGCATATTCACCTTGCGCACCGGAATTGGGCTGCATACAAACAGCATCATAACCTGTTAGTTGCACCAACCAGTGAGATAACTGGCTTATCATCTGCTGATAACCCTGCGCCTGTTCTGGCGGACAGAATGGATGCAGTTCATTAAATTCAGGCCAGGAGATAGGTAACATTTCTGCCGCAGCATTGAGTTTCATGGTACAAGAACCCAACGGAATCATTGCCTGGTTCAGTGCCAGATCTCTGCGCTCAAGGCGGTGCATATAACGCATCATATCCGTTTCGCTGTGATAGCGGTTGAAATTCGGATGCTGGAGAATTTCATCGTTGCGCAGCATAGATGCAGGGATAGAGTGGCTTTCCGCTATTACATTCTCATCCAATGCCTCAACATCCAGCCGCTCCTCTGTACCCGTCAGCACAGAGAATAATTTAACCAAGTCATCACGGTTGGTAGTTTCATTCAATGTAACACCCACTGCACCGTGAATATCGGTACGCAAGTTGATTTCTGCCTTGTCTGCTCGTGCCAGCACTGCGGCTTTATCGGCAACCTCAACGGTCAGCGTATCAAACCAAGTTTTGTAACGCAGAGTCAATCCCGCTTTCTGTAACCCAGAGGCTAGAATGTCAGTCAGACGATGAATGCGGCCTGCAATGCGTTTCAGTCCTTTTGAACCATGATATACCGCATACATACCCGCAATATTTGCCAGTAGAACTTGAGAAGTACAGATATTGGAATTCGCTTTCTCACGACGGATATGCTGCTCACGGGTCTGCATTGCCATGCGCAGAGCGGTATTACCTGCCGCATCACGGGAAACGCCAATAATACGTCCCGGCATAGAACGCTTGAACTCATCACGACAAGCAAAAAATGCCGCATGGGGGCCGCCATAACCCATAGGTACACCAAAGCGCTGAGCAGAACCAAACACCACATCTGCCCCCTGTTTGCCCGGAGCAGTCAGAAGCACCAACGCCATTAAATCAGCGGCAACGCTAATAATGATTTTGCGTTGTTTCAATTGTGCGATCAGGTCAGTGTAATCATGGATTTCACCTTTGGTACCAACCTGTTGCAGCAACACACCAAATATGCCATCCAACTCCAGAACTTTTTCTGCTTTATCTACAACCACATCAAAACCAAACGTTTCAGCTCGGGTACGGACAACATCCAACGTTTGAGGATGTACATCATCAGCAACAAAGAAACGATCAGCATTTTTCAGTTTGCTAGCACGTTTTGCCATTGCCATCGCTTCAGCCGCAGCGGTTGCTTCATCCAACAGAGAAGCAGAAGCAAGATCTAACCCCGTCAGGTCGATAGTCACTTGCTGGAAGTTCAGCAATGATTCAAGGCGTCCTTGAGAAACTTCCGGTTGATAAGGTGTATAAGCGGTATACCAGCCAGGATTTTCTAATAAATTGCGTAAAATAACCGGAGGGAGCACAGAAGGCACATATCCCATACCAATATAGGATTGGTAACGCTTATTTTGGCTGGCAATGGCTTTCAGTTCAGCCAATGCTTGTTGTTCAGTTGCACCACCGCCTACATCAGGTGGCGCTGGTAACGCAATATCACGGGGAACAATTTTCTGGGTTAACTCACTAAGAGAATTTGCCCCTACTATCGCCAGCATTTCTTTTTGCTGTTCGGCAGAAGAGCCAATATGACGGCGGATAAACTCGCCCCGGTTTTCAAGTTGGCTTAATGTCTGAGTCATTTGGTACTAATTCCTGAAACTGGCCAGAAATGGCATACAAATAAAAACGCCCCGATCACGATGTGAAACGGGGCGACAGTGGGCATCTTATTCTTCTTCGGCCAGAAGTGCCTGATATTTTTCGGCATCCAGCAAATTCGAAAGTTCACTCTCATCAGAAGCTTTAATACGGAACAACCAGCCTTCATCATAAGGCCCGCTGTTAACTAATTCAGGTGCATCACTCAGCGTTTCATTAACAGCAATAACTTCACCACTCAGTGGCGCATAAATATCAGAAGCCGCTTTTACCGATTCAACAACAGCACACTCATCACCAAAGTTGATTTCATCACCAACCTCTGGCAAATCAACAAAAACCATGTCGCCTAACAGCTCCTGCGCATGCTCGGTAATACCTACAGTATATTCACCATTGCCTTCTGCGCGAATCCACTCATGTGATTTAGCATATTTTAATTCTGCGGGTACATTACTCATTACCATCGTCTCCTTCAATCTTAGAACCTCGCTCATTTAGTCATTTTGGTTTCTTGCACCAATCATGCTTACTGAGATAGGTTGCTATTTACTCATCACGTTATTAGATAAAAATGACTATACCTGTTATCTTTCAAGTTGCCTCTTTGTTGGCTTCACTCACCCCGGTCACAGAGTTAGCTATGCTCCCGGGGATTCGCTCCCTTGCCGTCACGAAGCATCTTGAAATCTATTGGGTATATACGAGGGGCTTACCCGCCCGTACAAAAATAGGTTTGACTACCTGAACCGGCATTTCACGATTACGGATTTGTACAATCGCCTGTTCACCAATCCCTTGCGGCACGCGAGCAAAGGCAATACTGAATCCTAATGTTGGGGAGAACGTACCACTGGTAATAACACCAGAATGTAAGGCGCCCGCCTCATCAGTGAAGCTAAGGGTTAAACCACCACGCAACACACCTTTTTCTCTCATTACTAAACCAACCAACTGTTCAGTGCCATCTTCACGCTGTTTTTCTAACGCTTCACGGCCTATAAACTGGCGATCTTCTGGCTTCCAAGCGATTGTCCAGCCCATATTGGCTGCTAATGGAGAAATAGTTTCATCCATATCCTGACCATAGAGATTCATACCTGCTTCAAGCCGCAAAGTATCACGGGCCCCTAATCCTGCGGGTTTAACGCCAGCATTAAGTAATTTTTGCCAGAAATCTGTTGCTTGCTCTTTCGGCATTGCGACTTCATAACCCGCTTCACCGGTATAACCCGTCGTTGCAATAAACAGATTATCAGCCTGAACACCAAAGAATGGCTTCATACCAGCAATAGCCTGTTTTTGTTCATCATTCAGCAGAGATTGTACTTTTGCCGGAGCTTCAGGCCCCTGAATAGCGATCAATGCCAGATCATCTCGAACTTGAATATCGACAGGGTAATGAGCTGCATGTTCACTAATCCAGGCCAAATCTTTCTCACGAGTTGCAGAATTAACCACCATCCGATAAAAATCATGGCTAAAATAATAAACAATCAAGTCATCAATAACACCACCGGAAGCATTAAGCATCCCGGTGTATAAGGCTTTACCCTTTTCTGTAAGTTTAGCAATGTCATTTGCCAGTAAATAACGCAGGAAATCACGGCAGCCAGTACCATGCAAATCCACAATCGTCATATGGGAAACATCAAACATACCCGCATCAGTGCGGACAGTATGATGTTCATCCACTTGTGAACCATAGTGCAAAGGCATCATCCAGCCATGAAAATCGACTATGCGCGCACCACAGGCCAGATGCTGGTCATACAATGGAGTTTGTTTTGCCATTATTTCCCTCTTTTCATTTCCTACATGAAAACATGCCGCGTATTAACCGACAGATACTGTAAATCATGAACAAAAAGCGGCTAAAAAACACGACGCAAACGATATCTTAAAATGAAAGTTATCACTGAAAACCAAAATGAACCATAAGTAAAAATAGGGTCCAACTCAGCAACAACCAAAAAACACGCGGTGAGTATGCAGAATTTTTAACTATTAAAATGAGCCATAATACTCAAAATTAACAATTAAATTTAGAAAACACTCATATTTCATTAATAGCTCACTGAAATATGAATAAAACCACTTATCCATATTCCAGCAAGACATGAGAAAAACTAATCGGTATGCAGAGGCTAAATTAGATTTTTTCAGCCGAAGAGGACTGAGAAGAGAGCCAATCTGGTAAGTCATTCAATCCCATTGCTTGACGAAGCAATTGAGGTTTAATTCCGGGTAAATTATCTGCCAAAGATAACCCGATATCCCGCAAAAGTTTTTTCACTGGATTATTGCCGTCGAATAACTGACGAAAACCCTGCATTCCGGCTAGCATCACAGCCGCACTATGTTTACGACGGCGTTCATATCGACGTAAATAGAAATGCTGACCAATATCTTTTCCCTGGCAATGCAGGCGACGCAATTCACCTATCAGTTCCGCGACGTCCATAAAGCCTAAATTCACCCCCTGACCTGCCAGTGGATGAATGGTATGAGCGGCATCACCCACTAAAACCAAACGGTGAGCGGCAAAGTTACGAGCATAACGACCAGTCAATGGAATTGTCTGGCGTTCACTGATCAGCTCACACTGACCAAGGCGCATATCAAAATCCACCGCCAATTGTTGATTAAAAAGCGTATTATCAAGCTGTTTGAACTGATCTGCTGATTCACCCGGCAGTGACCAAACAATAGAACACAAATGCGGATCAGCAAGAGGCAAGAACGCCAGAATACCATCACCATAAAAAATCTGACGGGCAACACGGCCATGAGGTTCTTCAGTACGGATAGTCGCCACCAGCGCATGATGCTCATAATCCCAGAACGTCAGGGGGATATCAGCGTGCTGCCGCAACCATGAATGAGCGCCATCAGCACCAACAACTAAACGGGCAGTTAACATGCGCCCATCGGATAAAGTCATAAAAGCTTCATTCTCACCCCAGGCAACCTGCTTCAAAGCCGCAGGAGATAAGATAGTCACATCAGACAGGCTTTCTGTTTTTTTCCATAATGTTTCACGGATGACCCAGTTTTCAATGATATGACCAAGGTATTCCACACCATAGTCAGCCGCACTGAAACGAATACGGCCAAAGCTATCTCGCTCCCAAACCTCCATTCCCTGATAAGGGCTGGTGCGCATAGCCAGAATCGGTTGCCACACACCAAGGTGCCGTAACAGGCACTCACTGGCAGCATTAATCGCAGAAACCCGCAAAGCATACTCTTTTCCCGCTGTAACAGGCTGTGAGGGCGGATAATTTTCTACCACGGCCACTCGCAAGCCACTGCCTTGTAAGCCACAGGCAAGCGCCAAACCAACCATACCGCCACCAACGATAACCACATCAAATGATTGCATAATATAACGTCCTCTTATTTTGCGGTTATCCCCGGGTAACCAAGCCCAAAGTCTGACGGGCCAGCATATCCCGCACAGGAGAGAATTTTTCCATTGCCATCAGGCCAAGATTACGCCCAACTATCAATGGAAAATAATGATTAGCAAATATCCGTATCAATCCATCAGTCATACCAATGGTATTTTCCCGATCTGAAACCCGTTGCTGCTGATAGTTGACCAGAACCGAATAAGTACCAATATCCTGACCCGCTGCAAAAGCTTGAGAAACAATCTGAGCCAGTGTCATCACATCTCTCATACCAAGATTAAAACCCTGACCAGCAATCGGATGTAATGTTTGTGCGGCATTTCCCACCAGCGCCAATCGGTGGCTAACTTGTTGATTTGAAATGGATAGTGTTAGTGGATAACTATGACGCTGACCGGCTTCCAATATTTTGCCCAATCTCCAACCAAATGCACACTGTAACTGCCTCAGAAATTGTTCATTATTCCAGCCAACGATCTCCTTTTGTTGCTCCAATCGATGACACCATACCAGTGAGCTTCGACCTCCAGACATCGGCAACAGCGCAAGCGGGCCATATTCTGTGAAACGTTCAAATGCTCTACCTTGCGGATGCTCTGAAGTTAATACATTCGTAATCACTGCAACCTGTTCATAACAGTGCTGTTGCCGTTGAATGTGACAAGCGTGACCAATAGCAGAATGGCTACCATCCGCTGCCACTAACAATTCACCCTGGAGTTGTTCACCATTATCCAGTGTCACTACCACCGATGATGTCGTTCTCTCAACAGCCAGAACCTTGGATGGACAATACAGCGTAACACCAGGCGCATTTTTCAGTAATCCGAACAAACACAGCCCAGCATCATACAATTCGATAACATTTCCCAGAGCTGGAATGTTATAGTCTTTAGCGCTAAGGTTGACAAACCCCGCATGACCACGGTCACTAACATGAACGTGAGTTATTGGTATCACATAATCTTCCAAAGCAGACCAAACCCCGATCTGTTGTAAACGCTGACAAGTACCGTAAGCCAACGCTATCGCTCTGGCATCAAAGCCGGGGTGTTTCTGCTCCGGCTCTGCTGCTTCAATCAGGGAAACATGAATCTGCCCCTTACTCAGGGAAGATATCGCCAACGCCAGCGTCGCGCCGGTCATGCCACCACCAACTATAATCACGTTCATACTTTAACTTAACCCTGTTTTGCTTTCGCCATCAGAGCTTCAATCTCATCAGCGCCTTTAACAACACAGGCCGTCAGGTTTTCGTTGCCTGTTTCAGTAATCACAATGTCATCTTCAATACGAATACCAATACCACGATATTCCAGTGGCACATCTGCATCCGGTGCAATATAAAGCCCCGGTTCAACCGTCAACACCATTCCCGGCTCCAGAATACGATCGCGCTCTACGCCATAGTGCCCGACATCATGCACATCCAATCCTAACCAATGGCTAAGACCATGCATAAAGAACTGACGATATGCTTTGGTTTCGATCAAATGTTCAACTTCACCGTGCATAATGCCCAATTTCACCAACTCTTCTACCATAATCCGCACAACATGTTCTGTTACTTTGCTGATACTGGTACCGGGCTTGTACAGCTCAAGTGAAACATTCAGTGTTTTCAATACGATATCGTAAATTTCACGCTGCGCACGGGTAAATTTGCCATTTATAGGGAAAGTACGGGTGATATCTCCGGCATAACCCAGATATTCACAACCTGCGTCAATCAGCACCAAATCACCCTCTTTCATCCTGCTTTCATTCTCGGTATAGTGCAAAATGCAGCTATTTTCACCACTTCCTACAATCGTGTTATAAGCAGGATAACGAGCACCTTGATAGGTGAATTCATGATGAATTTCGGCTTCTAGTTGATATTCAAACATTCCCGGGAGACAAACTCTCATCGCGCGCGTATGTGCCTGTGCGCTGATTTCACCAGCCCGACGCATAATTTCAATCTCGGCCTTAGATTTTAACAATCGCATTTCATGTAACCACGGACGCCAGTCAGTCATGGTTAAAGGGGCGGAAAGGTTGCGACGACCACCCTTTCTTAATGTGTCCAGCGCATGAAAAACAATTTCGTCTGCATAGGCAAATTCGCCTTGTGCGTGGTAAACCACATCCAACCCATTCAATAATTGATAAAGCTGTTCATTGATATCATCAAAAGGCAACGCCCGGTCAACACCCAATTTTTTAGGGGCGGCTTCTTGTCCAAGACGACGGCCAAACCAAATTTCCGCCGTCAAATCACGCGCTCGATTAAAAAGAACACTATGATTATGCGTATCATCACTCTTAATTAATATCAGCACAGCTTCCGGTTCATTAAACCCAGTCAAATAAAGGAAATCACTATGCTGACGATAGGGATATTCATTATCGGAATTTCGTGGCGCAGGCGGAACAGAAAAAATAATCGCTGCGCTGGCCGGAGCCATTTTTGCCAGTAAAGCCTGACGGCGGGATAAATATTCTTGTTTGGTCATATCCTCTCCTGCGACGTAGTTAATTATTTTGAGTTCAATATACCTGTTATCTTTCAAGTTGCCTCTTTGTTGGCTGCACTCACTCACCCCAGTCACAGAGTTAGCTATGCTCCCGGGGATTCGCTCCCTGGCCGTCGCGATGCATCTTGAAATCTATTGGGTATAAACACTAATTAATGCAATGTTGGCTTATCATTCTTTAGGATTGATACGGTCTTAGCCTCAGTAAACGCGATATAACAAAGCTGGGCGGCAACCCGCACATATTCAAGGACCTCTTCCAGTGCCTGAGCTAATTCTTCCTGATCATCACTTTCTTCATAACCAAGCAGGCCGATATTGCGCAGGTCACCAACAATCTCACTAACTTCTTTCTTATCTGTCAGCTTTGGTTGAGTGACGCCAAGCCCCAGCAAAAAATGATTCACCCAACCAGCCAATGCATCAGCTCGTTCAAACACATTACCTTCTTCATCAGGCAACAATAAATGGAATGTAAAATTACTGTCATCTAATGATTCAAATGTGATTTCACGTAATTCACGCAATTGCTGAGCCAACGGATGGGGAAAAGCCAAACCATCATTGGCTAAATCATGAACTAAAGCCTGCCAGCTACTACTATCGCGATTACCACCGCACAGCAGGCCACTAATCAATCCATGCATCTCTGCAGCTGTCAGTGCTACTGACTGCTGATGCAATATTTCGTCAAAAGATTGATAATCTGGTAATGAATTATGTATAGACATGTGTATTGGTCATCGTTGACGGTGGAAGTTCATGCTATGCTACCACCAAGGGGAGTCGCTATACTAGACAACAGCCGTAGCTAATCGTTAGTTATCTGTCGGTATCGCGTTGTAATGATTGGCGTCTGCTTTATCCTATTCATCAGGAAGTAAAGCCAAGACGCAGTAATAAGTCAGGAAGGGGTCATGTCTGCACAACCAGTAGATATCCAGATTTTTGGGCGATCATTACGTGTCAATTGTCCATTAGAACAGAAAGAAGCACTGCTAGCTGCCGCTGTGGAACTTGAGCAACGTTTAGAAAATTTAAAAGAACGCACCAGAGTAACCAATACTGAACAACTGGTTTTCATTGTAGCACTGAATATCTGTCATGAGCTGGCACAAGAAAAAGTGAAAACTCGTGACTATGCCTACAATATGGAACAAAAAATAAAGATGCTTCAACAGACTATAGAACAGGCATTAGTGGAACAAGGTCGCACCACTGAGCGTACTATTGCATCAAATGAATGAATTTTATTGATAAATCATACATTAGTGAATGAATCGTTCCATAATTAAGTTGATTTCTGTGTTTAGTTTCATACAATAGGTCCTACAAAAGTTGCTTAGTAAGTACTGAATAAATTTCTCTGAGATGTTCGTGAACGGGGAAAGTCCCCTGAGCCGATATTTCATACATTATAGAATGTAGTGCTCCGTAGCCGGTGTGCATGCTCGGTCCGTCCGAGAAGCCTTAAGGATACGACGCTACGTTCACCTTGAACCAAGGGTTCAAGGGTTACTACCTGTAACGGCATCTTGGAGAACCTCATCTTTTATCGTTTCTGCTATTAACAGATAGGTTCCATGCAATCAGATCCCCTGTTATCACTGAGACAGAACCTCAGAAAGGCAATACGCCAAAAGCGCCGAGAGCTGTCCCCTGAACAGCAATCCCTTTTTGCAAAACAAGCAGCTGAGCACGCTATTAATCATCCAAAAATTCGCCAGGCTAATAAAATCGCGTTGTTTCTTTCATTCGACGGTGAAATCAATACGCGTCCACTAATTAACCTAATCTGGCAACAAAATAAGCAGATCTATCTGCCAGTATTGCACCCTTTCAGCCGTCACCATCTGTTATTTTTACACTATCAACCGAATACTAAACTTGTCAGAAATCGTTTCAATATAGAAGAGCCACCACTGAATGTTCAGCAGGTTTTACCCTTATCTGAACTGGATATCATGATGGTTCCGCTGGTTGCTTTTGACCGAACAGGGCAACGGCTTGGCATGGGAGGCGGCTTTTACGATCGTACACTAAGCCAATGGCAACAAAAAAACTTCTACCCAATTGGGCTGGCTCATAACTGCCAATTAGTCGATTCACTACCATCAGCTGATTGGGATATCCCACTACCTGAAATCATCACTCCTGAAAAAATCTGGCATTGGCAGTAAAAAAATGGGCACATCACGCAATGTGCCCATTTACCCCATATCAAAATAATCAGTAAAGCAGACGAGAACGGATAGTACCCGGTAGTGCTTTCAGTTTTTGAAGTACCATTTCAGCCTGAGCGGGAGTCTCAGTCACAATATCAATAACCACATAACCCATATCCCCACTGGTACGCAGGTACTGAGCTGCGATATTGATATCCTGTTCAGCAAATACCTGGTTAATACTATTCAGTATACCTGGACGATTTTCGTGAATATGTAAAAACCGGTTAGTATCATCAGCATGCGCTGGGAGAGAAACTTCCGGGAAATTTACTGCCGATAAGGTAGAGCCATTATCAGAATACTTCGCCAGCTTTCCTGCTACTTCATAACCAATGTTCTCTTGTGCTTCCTGAGTAGAACCACCGATATGTGGAGTCAGCAACACGTTATCAAATTTAAGCAAAGGTGATTCAAACGGATCATTATTAGTCGCCGGTTCAACCGGGAATACATCCACCGCCGCACCGGACAGGTGTTCACTTTCCAGTGCATCACACAATGCCGGGATATCCACTACCGTTCCACGTGAAGCATTGATCAGGATAGAACCCGGTTTCATCAATGCAAGTTCCGTTGTCCCCATTATATTTTTAGTTGATGGCGTTTCTGGTACATGCAAACTGACCACATCACTCATATTCAGTAATTCTGATAAATGACGTACCTGATGAGCGTTACCTAATGGCAATTTATTTTCAATATCGTAGAAGTAGACATCCATACCGATACTTTCAGCCAGAATACCAAGCTGAGTACCAATATGACCGTAACCGATAATACCCAATTTTTTACCGCGAACTTCATAGCAGCCCTTAGCCTGTTTATCCCACACGCCACGATGGGCTTTTGCATTCGCTAAAGGAATACGCCGCAGCAGCAACAGCAACTCACCAAGCACCATCTCAGCAACAGAGCGGGTATTAGAAAACGGTGCATTAAAGACAGGAATACCACGTTTGGCTGCGGCTTTCAGATCAACCTGGTTTGTACCGATACAGAAACACCCCACAGCAACCAGTTTTTCCGCTGCCTGAAAAATATCTTCTGTTAGTTGTGTGCGAGAACGGATACCAACAAAATGAGCATCACGAATCGCTTCTTTTAGCTCTTGGGAATCCAACGCCCCTTTATGATATTCGATATTGCTATAGCCCGCTCCTCGCAGGTTTTCCACTGTACTTTGATGGACACCTTCTAATAGCAAAAATTTAATCTTATCTTTTTCCAGAGATACCTTAACCATTTACCCTGCCTATTATGACGTCAATTTTCGTTACATTTAAGATTCATTCTCTCAACATAACAAAAAAAACAGACACAGCAATATAAACGATTGCTACCCCTATCCAGTCAATCTCAGTAAAAGCGTTATTATGCGGAATAAAATGATGCGGAAAAGAATAATGTCAGAATTTAGACTATCTATTCATTATAGACATAAGATATATCACTAAATTTTTACTTATCATTCCGCGTGAAAAAATTTTAAGGGCGAAATGTTACGCCCTCATAAACAATATTATTAAATGATGGTTTTCACTCCATCTAATGCCCCCATCAATACAACATCCGCGCCACGGTTAGCAAACAGACCGACAGTCACCACACCTGCAATACTATTAATTTTATTCTCTAGCTCAATAGGATCGAGAATTGATAAATTATGTACGTCAAGGATTACGTTACCGTTATCAGTCACAACATTTTGGCGATATTCGGGTACACCACCCAATTTAACTAATTCACGGGCAACATATGAACGAGCCATTGGAATCACTTCAACAGGCAGAGGGAATTTACCTAACACATCAACTTGCTTAGAAACATCAACGATACAAATGAATTTCTTCGCTATTGCAGCAATAATTTTTTCACGGGTCAGTGCAGCACCACCGCCTTTAATCATTTGCATATTGCTATTGATTTCATCCGCACCATCAACATAGATATCAAGGGAATCCACTTCATTACAATCGAATACAGGAATCCCCAAACTTTTTAACTTCTCAGTAGAAGCCTCAGAACTAGATACTGCCCCTTCAATCTGGTCTTTAATTGAACCAAGAGCATCAATAAAATGTGAAGCCGTTGAACCCGTCCCCACACCGACAATCGTTCCTGGAGTGACAAATTCAAGCGCCGCCCAACCTACTGCTTTTTTCAGTTCATCCTGAGTCATATCAATTCATTGCCTATATCAATTATTAAGGAAAACCTGTCGGCTAGTATAAACAATAATTTGCCTCATCCACTGAAAAAATATGGCATAGTGCTATGTAAAAAAATAAATGGAGAATCTTTCTGTAATGAAACGCCCTGATTACCGAACACTGCAAGCCTTGGATGCTGTTATCCGTGAGCGTGGTTTCGAACGCGCTGCACAGAAACTCTGTATCACTCAGTCTGCGGTCTCTCAACGTATCAAACAGTTGGAGAATCTATTCGGTCAGCCTCTGCTGGTACGCACCATTCCTCCGCGTCCTACCGAACAGGGGCAAAAGCTGCTGGCGCTATGGCATCAGGTAGAATTACTGGAAGAACAATGGCTGGGTGATGAATATGGTACAGATACTCCGCTACTGCTTTCACTGGCAGTCAACGCCGATAGTCTTGCCACCTGGTTGCTACCGGCATTACACCCAGTACTCGCTGATTTACCTATCCGACTGAATATTCAAGTTGAAGATGAAACCCGTACTCAGGAACAACTAAGAAGAGGTGAAGTTGTTGGCGCGGTCAGTATTCAACCTCAACCATTACCTAGTTGTCTGGTCGATACACTAGGGGCGCTAGATTATCTATTCGTTGCTTCACCAGAATTTGCTACCCGCTATTTTCCAAATGGAGTTACCCGTTCTGCTTTACTGAAAGCACCAGCGGTAGCATTCGACCACCTAGATGATATGCATCAGGCATTTCTACAACAGAACTTCGATTTATCACCGGGTAGTGTTCCATGCCATATCGTCAACTCATCTGAAGCGTTTGTACAATTAGCAAAACAGGGTTCTACTTGTTGTATGATCCCTCATTTGCAGATTGATAAAGAGTTAGAAAATGGTGAATTGATCGACCTGACACCCGGTTTATGTCAGCGCCGAATGCTCTATTGGCATCGTTTCACACCGGAGAGTAGGACGATGAAAAAAGTGACTGACGCCCTGCTGAAACTTGGGCGTCAGATGTTAAGACAAGATGACACTGATTAATGCTTTAGTTCAAACACAACATCAACCTGATCGCTGAAGTTGATGCTCTCCTGCTGGTAAGTTTCACCCACACCAGCAGCACCTCCCGCCATAAGCACATCACTATTTTGATATCTCATGTGACCAACCGCTTCTGGTGCTCGATAGTTGATACTATATATCGAACCCAGTCTGCTATTAAAGCCTGTTGCCAGTGCACCAGCCTGCTCAATGGCATTCTTGATTGCTTTCTGACGAGCTTCATCACGATATTTTTGTGGATTGTCCACACCAAACTCAATCGACGTGATTTCGTTCAAACCCGCTTTTAATGCACCATCAAGCAGAGGATTAAGCTGATCCAACTTATGAACCTTCACCTCCACCGAACGGATTGCACGATAACCTTTTAGCGTAGACTTGCCAGACACCCCATCATACTCATAATCAGGCTGAGTACGCAGATTAGCTGCATTAATATCTTTCTTTTCAATACCGTTCTTTTTCAGAAAATCAAAATATTTAGCAACAAGCTCATCAACCTGTTTTTTAGCACCAGAAGCATCTTTAGCAGAAATATTGACGTTAATCATCAAAGTTACCATATTCGGTTCTGCTTTAACTATCGCATTACCGGAAGTAACAATATGCGGAACTGCGGGTAAATCAACCGCCTGTGCAGCAAGTGGCAAACTTCCTGCACTTAGCATTGCAGCTAAACCCAATGATTTTAATTTCACACAACCTCCGTAGAAAATCTGTTACAAAAAATTTATCCCCCGGAAAGACCGAAATAGATACGGGATAAATAAAACACTAACACACACGCTGTAAGCAAAGAAGTACCCAAGTTAACCAGAAATTATCAATCCCTGTTTAGCAAGTTGCCAGGCTATATACCACATCACAATACAGATAAACCCATTAATAATCCGTTGAGAACGTGGTTTACTCAGTACAGATGAAAACGATGCAGCCAAAAATGCCAGAGCAAAAAACCAACTGATGGAAGCACTTGCAGCGCCAAAAGTAAACCAAAGCCTAAGTTCTGGGGATAGCTGGCTACCAATACTTCCCAGAATGACAATAGTATCCAGATAAACATGCGGATTTAACCAAGTGACAGCAAAGATGATCATAATGACTCGCCAGCGATCTTTTGCGGCATTGCTATCGTCAGATTGTTCCTGTTCCAATTCAACATTCGCATGTAGAACCGCACGAAAAGCTCCCCAACCGTACCACAATAAAAATACGACGCCCCCCCAAGTGACACATTGTAGTAATAACGTTGATTGTCCAAGTAACGCACTACCACCAAACACACCGACACCAATCAAGAAACCATCGCTGATAGCGCACAAAGTTGCACTCATCAAATGAAATTGTCTCCTGCTGCCTTGCTGCATAACAAAAGCGTTCTGTGGACCGAGAGGTAAAATCATTGCTGCGCTAAGAAAAAACCCCTGCACAAACGTTGTTAACATAAAAAAAACTCCTCAATAATTATTCACTTTGCTATTTCAATATTCTAAATATTAAGAAGAATAGCTCATTAGAGGAAATAAATGCTTCTAATCGATCATTAGAAATTCTAATCACCTAATAAAAGGAAAATTTTTATAGAAAAACCATCGGGTTAATTCAAAGTAAATCAAGATAATACAGACTAAAAGCATTAATAAATCTGTTAATTTTGTGAACATAAGAGGAAGAGATTATTTTGAAAAAAATTATTGGCTTCATGCTGTTAGTAATCATTATTATTACTGTATTCACTATCAGAAATTACTATTTGCTTCGAAGTGATGTTGAAGAAATATTAAACCAATCTGAAATAATTAAATATTATATTGGTACAGCAAATATTACCGATGTAAAGCTCAGTAACTATCAGCCTTTCTCATGCAAAAAAGGCTGTGAACGTTTTATCCTTAAAGTGCAAGGTGAAAATGGTGATGGAACAATCACTGCCGATATTAATTTCCACGATTCTGATGTCTCATCGGCTATACTTTGCTTACCTGATAACAAGAAAATAGTGCTGACAAAAGACATCGGTGATGATTTTATTAAAAACAATCTTGGCACTTTATGTCAATAAAACAAGTCAGATAAACAGATTGCCCGCGCCATTTACGGCGCGGTGCTGGTTTATTCGCAAAAAGCTTACAACATCTTTTTCATCAAGTGATTAAAGCTCACCGCTTTGATTAATCACTGACTTTATTCTGATGCAAATACACATCCATTTGTGGATAAGGAATACTGATATTGTGCTTATCCAATGCGCATTTAAAGTTCTCCATTAAATCCCAATAAACATCCCAAGCGTCACCATTGGTAGTCCATACACGCACAACAAAATTCAGCGAGGATGGTGCCATTTCATGTAAGCGGACCGTCACACCTCTATCATGCTGAATACGGCTGTCTGCCGCAATGACCTCGCCCAACACTTTTTTAACTTCATCAATATCTGCATTATATGCAACTCCAACCATTATCTGAGTTCGACGGTTTGGTTCTCGACTGGTATTAATGACATTATCTGCAATAATTTTCCCATTCGGAATAACAATGATTTTGTCATCGACTGTACGCAATGTGGTAGCGAAAATCTGCACCTGAATCACAGTACCTTCAACTGATCCCAAAATAACATATTCACCCGCACGGATTGGACGGAAAGCGACTAATAACACACCTGCTGCAAAGTTGGATAGAGAACCTTGTAAAGCCAAACCAACGGCCAAACCAGCAGCACCGATAACCGCAATCACAGAAGCGGTTTGAACACCTAATTTGCCCAAGACCGCAATAACTGTGAACGCAATAATCAAATAACGGACGACAGCAGCCAAGAAATCTGACACAGTCACATCAATGCCGCGCAACGACATAACTCTTTTAATGCCCTTACTGATCAATCTTGCCGCCATCAACCCCAGAACAAGAATCAACACAGCCGCGACCATATTGACCAGATACTGGATGATTAAATCCTGATGATTGATAAACCAATTTGTAGCCTCATTAAAACCACCAGACAAACTGATATCTTCCATTAAAACCACCTTGATTATTTAATTATTCAACTATAATGAAATAAACAAAACTACCTGATGACTATTAATCATAGCAAGCATTTATTGCAAGAAAAAAACTATCATGTCAGAAAATTATTTCTGTCTATACACAAATTCTTATCAATAGTTTTTTTGCAAAATAAAATCCCGATAATTGGACAACATATCCATAAAATCCTTGGTTCCGCAAAAGGCCAGACTCTCATTATCGTAATAACTCATGCCCTCCTCCATCGAATCAGTTTCAAACTCAAGCTGATTGGCACGAATCATAACCTCTTCGTCATCCATCAGTAGCGTATATTCATGGCCCACGAGTTGCCATTGACGTTCACTTCCCTGAATTTCAACCAGCGCTGAAGTAATCTTATCCAGCACAGTCAAATCACCTTTAACTTCTTCATTCAACCACTGACCAATAGCTTCGTGATCCATTGAAAACCGGGTAGTCACCTGTCCAGTAACATCCCGCAAAAATTCATAGTCCATCATTTACCTCCAGTGCGTTTTTTTTCATTCTAATACTTTCCAGCAACTCCAACCCAGAATCAGCCCACAAGCTGGTTAGAAGTAGGAGATAAAAGCCTCTATAACTGACACAACTGCATGATTCTGCACCTGGATGACCGACATTTTCCCCTAGTATTACCAGGGCTTATATCCACTATGGATAAATGGCACCATGCTAATAATATCTCAGGGAAACAAAAACAGCAAAATTGAACGTATAACCGCTGACTGATGAGATACATTAGAAATATTGCAATACAACCATTTATTTTCTATCTTGTCTGGAAAACAGAGACACTTTTCAAGAGTCATTATGATACGTCATATTCTTTTATTAAAATTCACATCCGAGATAAAAGAGCAACAATTAACGACGATAAGAGATACTGCTATTTCCATGTAGCATAAAATTAACGGTATTTCTTCTGTTGAGTGGGGTGGTAATATAAGTAGTGAAAACAAAAATAAAGGTTTTACACATGCTATCACCATGACATTTGATGATCATAAAGCTATTTCAAACTATTTATACCCTTCATCTTTCAAGCTACTACTTTGTTGGCTGCACTCGCTCACCCCGGTCACAGAGTTATCTATGCTCCCGGGGATTCACTCCCTTGCCGTCGCGAAGCATCTTGAAATCCATAGGATATATACCACCCAGCGCATGACAAATTAAAAGATTTCCTTATCGATTCTGTCGACGATATCATAGTATTTGACTATGAAGCATAAAGTATGAATGGATAACCTTAAAATCAATTTAAATATTTAACCAATAGTAAGATACAGATAAATTTTCAATTTTGCCTTTTCATTTATATATTTTCCGTAGAATTAGCACTGTAAAAAACAACCAGATAATAAAATGGGAGGTCTTTTTCCTCCCATTATTTATGTTGCAATCTACAAATATAAAGTTACACCACAGTTTGGAAAATCACATCATCTGCTTTTTCAGTGTATTGGTTCAGTTGATCAAAATTAAGATAACGGTAAGTATCTTCCGCAGTCTCATCAACTTTATTCATAAATTGTTGATACTCCTCCGATGTAGGCAAGCGCCCTAACAGAGAAGCTATAGCAGCCAGCTCAGCCGATGCCAAGTAAACATTCGCCCCCGTCCCCAAACGGTTCGGAAAGTTACGAGTTGACGTGGAAACAACCGTTACACCATCAGCAACACGTGCCTGGTTACCCATGCACAGGGAACAACCCGGAATTTCAACCCGCGCCCCACTCTTACCAAAGATGCTGTAATAACCTTCCTCTGTGAGTTGAGCTGCATCCATTTTCGTTGGCGGAGCAACCCATAGGCGAGTTGGCAATTGGCCTTTATGTTGATCCAATAACTTACCTGCTGCACGGAAATGACCAATGTTAGTCATACAAGAGCCGATAAAAACTTCATCAATTTTACTGTTAGCTACATCAGACAGTAAACGGGCATCATCCGGATCATTTGGTGCACATAAAATTGGCTCTTTAATTTCAGCCAGATCGATTTCGATAACCGCTGCGTATTCCGCATCAGCATCGGCCTCCAGCAGTTGAGGATCTTTCAGCCAGTTTTCCATACCTGTTACACGGCGTTCCAATGTACGGCGGTCACCATAACCCTCAGCAATCATCCATTTCAGCAATACAATATTGGATTGCAAGTATTCGATAATCGGCGCTTTATCCAGTTTAATGGTACAACCCGCAGCAGAACGTTCCGCAGACGCATCCGCCAGTTCAAACGCTTGCTCAACTTTCAGATCTGGCAAACCTTCGATTTCGAGGATACGACCAGAGAAGATGTTTTTCTTGCCTTTCTTCTCAACCGTTAGAAGACCTTGCTGAATCGCATAGTAAGGAATCGCATGCACCAAATCACGCAGAGTAATACCAGGTTGCATCTGTCCTTTAAAACGAACCAGAACAGATTCAGGCATATCCAAAGGCATTACACCCGTCGCAGCCGCAAACGCCACCAGACCAGAACCTGCCGGGAAGGAAATACCAATCGGGAAGCGGGTATGAGAGTCACCACCAGTGCCTACGGTATCAGGCAGCAACATACGGTTTAGCCATGAGTGAATAATGCCATCACCTGGACGTAGAGAAACACCGCCACGGTTCATGATAAAGTCAGGCAGAGTATGGTGAGTAGTGACGTCAACTGGCTTAGGATAAGCAGCTGTGTGGCAGAATGACTGCATTACCAGATCCGCAGAGAAGCCCAGACATGCCAAATCTTTTAGCTCATCACGAGTCATTGGACCAGTGGTATCCTGAGAACCCACAGAGGTCATTTTAGGTTCGCAGTATTCACCCGGGCGAATACCCGCAGTGCCACATGCCCGGCCAACCATTTTCTGAGCCAGCGAGAAACCACGACTGCTTTTCTCTACCGCTTTCGCCTGACGGAAGATATCACTGGGTGGTAAGCCAAGAGATTCACGAGCTTTACTGGTTAAGCCACGACCGATAATCAGTGGAATACGACCACCAGCACGAACTTCATCCAACAATACATCTGTTTTCAGTTCAAATTCAGCCAGTAGTTCATGAGTTTCGTGGTTATGTACTTCACCTTTATATGGATAGATATCAATCACATCACCCATATTTAATTTGGTAACGTCTATCTCTATTGGCAACGCACCGGCATCTTCCATCGTATTGAAGAAGATTGGCGCGATCTTGCCACCCAGAACAACACCGCCACCACGTTTATTGGGTACAAACGGAATATCATCACCCATAAACCACAACACTGAGTTAGTCGCCGATTTACGGGAAGATCCTGTACCAACAACATCACCAACATAAGCCAGTGGGTAGCCTTTCTTATTCAACTCTTCAATCTGTTTGATTGGGCCAATAACACCAGCTTGATCAGGTTCAATTCCTTCACGGGCATTTTTCAGCATAGCCAGAGCATGTAATGGGATATCAGGACGTGACCATGCATCTTGTGCAGGAGATAAATCGTCAGTGTTTGTTTCACCAGTCACTTTAAATACCGTGACGGTGATTTTCTCTGCCAGTTCAGGACGTTCCAAATACCACTGCGCATCAGCCCAAGACTGCATAATTTGTTTAGCTTGTGGATTACCTGCTTTCGCTTTTTCTTCTACATCATAGAAATTGTCAAACATCAACAGCGTATGAGAGAGCGCTTTTGCGGCAATTGGTGCCAGTTTTTCATTATCCAGAGCATCGATCAGAGGATGAATATTATAACCACCCTGCATAGTTCCAAGCAGTTCAACCGCTCTTTCTGGCGTGATTAATGGTGAGGTGGTTTCACCCTTTGTAATGGCGGCCAGAAAACCGGCTTTTACATACGCCGCTTCATCAACACCCGGGGGAATACGGTTAATTAACAGATCTAACAGGAAATCTTCTTCACCTTTTGGTGGGTTCTTCAGTAACTCAACCAGCGCCGCCGCTTGCGCCGCGTCCAATGGCTTAGGGACGACGCCTTGGACTGCACGTTCGGCTACGTGCTTGCGGTATTCTTCTAGCACGACTTTCTCCTCGCTCTCATTGTCATTTATATACCCGGCTGTCTGCACCCGACTTAAAACCTGTCTTATCAGACTATTGTGTTTTCGCAACAATAACGCTGACTGGAGCAAGCTGTGAGTTATGGTTCCGGGTGCCAGGTCAGAGGATTGCGGGCATAACCTAATCAGTTCAAGTTAAGTTATGCCTAGCTTCGGGCGCCCAGCATACCAAAATTTGAATGCTATGTTAATTCGTTCACATAAAAGTAACATTAACTGATAGTAAAATTCTGAATACATAGTAGATAAAGCGGTTAAAGCAGATTATTCCGCTGATTTTCACCAGCTGCATCCATAAAAACCACACTAATGAGATGGCCGCCCTCACCCTGTTAGCGATATATTGACAGCGTGTGATTTATTTTTTATTTAAGAGGCCACCATCATGAACACTATCGCATTGATTGGCATCGATCTTGGCAAGCATTCCTTTCATATCCATTGTCAGGATCAATCAGGAAAAGCGTTGCTGCGTAAAAAATTCACCCGAACTAA